>RFHT01000805.1 GCA_003696835.1 Bacteroidota bacterium | reverse complement strand
TTCAAAATTTTTGCGGAATGCTGCTACCAGCTTTTGCGCTTGCTGGTCATATTCTGCGGGGTCTCTCCAGGTGTTGCGGGGGTTGAGCAAGGCGGCGGGTACGCCGGGGCAGACCGTGGGGATGTGCAGGCCCAGGCCGGGATGGGTTTCATAGGCCACCTCATCCAACTGGCCTTGCATGGCTGCGCGTATCATATTGCGGGTATAGGGCAGTTTGATGCGCTGGCCTATGCCGTAGGGGCCGCCAGTCCAGCCCGTGTTTACCAGCCAGATGTTCACCTGGTGCTGCTGGATTTTTTCGCCCAGCAACTCGGCATAGCGCGTGGGGTGAAGCGGCATGAAAGGGGCACCAAAGCAGGCCGAAAATACACTCTGCGGCTCGGTAACACCTGCTTCGGTACCTGCTACTTTGGCCGTATAACCCGAAATGAAATGATACATGGCCTGGCCCACCGTGAGGCGCGAAATGGGCGGCAACACGCCGTAGGCATCGCAGGTGAGGAAAAAGATGTGCTGTGGATGGCCCGCCACAGAGGGAATCACGGCATTGGGGATATGGGTAAGCGGATAGGAAACGCGGGTGTTTTCGGTGATGGAGGTGTTGCTGAAGTCCACGGTATTGGTGCCGGGGAAAAAGCGGGTGTTTTCCAGAATAGCCCCAAACTTAATGGCCTGGAAAATCTGCGGCTCGTGTTCGGGATCGAGGTTGACTACCTTGGCATAGCAGCCACCTTCCATGTTGAAGATGCCCTTATCGGTCCAGCCATGCTCGTCGTCGCCTATGAGGCGGCGCTCGGGGTCGGAGGAGAGGGTGGTTTTGCCCGTGCCCGACAAGCCGAAGAAAATGGCCACATCCCCTTTGGGCCCCATGTTGGCGCTGCAGTGCATAGAAAGTACATGTTTGCGCTCTGGCAGCAGCAGGTTCATTACACTGAATACGCCTTTTTTGGTTTCGCCAGTGTAGCCCGTGCCCCCCACCATGATGATGCGTTTTTTGAAATTGATGATGGCGAAATTGGAAGAGCGGGTGCCGTCCACTTCGGGCTCGGCCTGAAATTCGGGCACGGCCAAAATGCGAAAGTCGGGGCGGAAGTCGCTCAGCTCTTCAGGTGAAGGTGTGATAAACATGTTGTAGCAAAAGAGGTTGTGGGTAGCCTGGGTATCGATGATGCGCACCTTGAGGCGGTAGTCGGGGTCGGCCCCGGCAAAGGCATCGCGCACATAGAGGCGTTTGTAGCTGAGGGTTTGTACGACCTTTTGGTAGAGTTGCTCAAATTTTTCCTGTGAAATGGAAATGTTAATATCTCCCCAGAAAACGAGGTCTTTGGTGATTTCATCCTCCACAATGTAACGGTCTTTGGGTGCCCTGCCGGTAAATTTGCCCGTGTCCCACATCAGGGCGCCGGTGTCGGTGAGTACGCCTTCCCCGTTTTTTATGGCTTCCATCACCAGCTCGGCCGGGTTGAGGTTCCAACTCACACCTTTTGCATTGCTGAGGCCAAGTTCCTGCAGCCCTTCAAAAATTGATTTCAGGTTACTGTTTTTCATGGGTGGTCTTTTTTTGCAAGAAATGGCTCATAGCTGCGCGCACAGATGAGAAAAGTCATTCAGGCGGCTGATTATTGCCAGTACGTCCTGTACAAGCACTCGTCCAGGATGTTTTAAGTGTTCTTTATGGGTTTTCCGCTACACGTAAATACCTTCAGTACCGGATTTGACTCAGTTCCTCAGGCTTGAGTATTTGTATTTCACTTTGTTTGGTTTTGATGAGCCCATCCTGTTTAAACTCCGATAATACACGTATGACACATTCCTTGGAAGTGCCCACTATGCTGGCGAGGTTTTCGCGCGAAATGGGCATCTTAAAAATGTCCTGGTCTTCTTCCTGGTAGCGTTCCTGCAGCAGGATGAGGGCATCGGCCACCCGCTTGCGAATGGTGTCGTAGGCCAGGTGCAGCAGTTGCTCTTCCTTGGACTCTATGTCGGCCGACAGCAGCTTGATGAACTTGTGGGCCACATCGCGGTTGTTGTACATCAGGGAGAGGAAATCCTCTTTGGGAATGAGCAGCAGCTCGGAGTCTTCCAGGGCCACGGCCGACTCGGCATAGGGGGCATTTTGCAGCAGAGCGGTATAGCCCAGAAAGTCGCCCTTGCCATACAGGCCGGTGATGTACTCCTTGGCATCCTCATTGGTCTTCACCGTTTTGACCTTTCCACTCTGGATAAAGTACAAATAGTAAGGATGGCGGTTTTCCTGAAAAATGATCTCTTTGGCTCTATATACCCGCGACTCCCTTTCTTTGGACAAGGCCTCCAGGGCCGAGCGCCCGCGGGCCTCATTGATAAAGGTGGTGATGCCGTTGATGTCGCGGGGAAATTCTTTTTGGAGAATTTCACTTTTCTTCAACCTCAGCTCCACAATGTCGAGCAGCTCCGAATCCTCAAAGGGCTTGGTGAGGTAATCGTCGGCTCCCAGCTGCATACCTTTGCGCCAGTCGCTTTTTTCGGCTTTGGCTGTGAGAAAAATAAAGGGAATGCCGGCAGTGGCCGGGTTGCGGCTCAATACCCGCAGGGTGCCGTAGCCGTCCAGCTCGGGCATCATGATGTCGCAAATAATCAAATCGGGCAGATGTTCCAGGGCTTTGTTTACGCCTACTTTGCCATTTTCGGCTGTTACCACATCGTATCCGGCCAGTTCAAGTATTTCGGCGGTATTTTCCCGCATTTCGGGATGGTCTTCTATCAGTAGGATGGTTTTCATAAAGACTAAACTAAAAATTTTCGGTGAAAATAGAGGCTTCTGTCACTCCTCCCACTGAGAAAAAGCGCTTCCCGGAGTGACTTTTGTCACTCTGCCTGTTAACATCCTTCATTTGTCTTTACCGTTTGCACGCCCTAATTGCGGCCAGTTATTCACCCTGTCAACAGCGCAGTATGAGCATAACCCCTGATAATATGCATGCCAAATGCTTTCATTGTGGTGATCCCTGCCCACAGCCGGCTGTTCGCTTCGAGGATCACGACTTTTGCTGTGAAGGATGCAAAGCCGTTTACCAGATTTTGCAGGCCAGCGATCTGGGAGCTTATTACGATATGCTGGATGCCCCTGCTGGCAGGGGGAGCAACCGCACAGCTGAGCAATACGCCTACCTGGATGAGCCGGAAGTATTCCGCCAACTCATTGATTTTCAGGATGAGCACATCGCAAAAATCAGCTTCGAGCTGCCTCAAATTCACTGCAGTGCCTGCCTGTGGCTGCTGGAACGCCTGCCGGCCATACATGCGGGAATTATCCACAGCCAGGTGGATTTTTTACAAAAGACCTGTTTTCTCACCTTCTCACCAGCCCAAATCAAGCTGAGCGAGCTGGTACACCTACTGGCCAAAATCGGTTATGAGCCCAATCTCCGGCTACAAAACCTTCAAAAAAAGCAGGTTTCCGGCTTTGACAGGGGGTTTTACACCCGTTTGGGGGTGGCGGGCTTTTGTTTTGGCAACATGATGCTGCTGGCCCTGCCCGAATACCTTTCGCCCGGCAGCCTGGAGCCTGCCTTCCGGCAGTTTTTTGCCTATGTGAACTTGCTGCTGGCTCTGCCCGTGCTGCTGTACAGCAGCAGCGTGTTTTTCGGGCCCGCCTGGCGGGGCCTTCGCCAGGGAATGTTCAGTATAGACGTACCCGTTAGCCTGGGCATATTGGTGCTTTTTGGCTGGAGCAGTTGGGAAATTCTGAGCCAGAGCGGGCCGGGCTACCTGGACTCCCTGGCCGGGCTGGTGTTTTTTCTGTTGCTGGGCAAATGGTTTCAGCACAAGACCTACCACCGCTTGCACTTCGACCACGATTACGGGGCGTTTTTTCCCTTGTCGGCCACCCTGCTGGAAGGCGGCCGGGAGCGCAGTGTAGCCATTTCGGCCCTGCAGGCAGGCGACCGCCTGCTGCTGCGGCATGCCGAGCTGCTGCCTGCCGATGCGGTACTGCAAAGCCCGGAGGCGCAGATAGACTACAGTTTTGTAACGGGAGAATCGGAGCCGGTACACAAGCAGGCGGGCGAGCAACTGTATGCTGGTGGCAGGCTGATGGGTGCAGCTGTGGAGGTGGCGCTCACCCGGGCGGTATCGCAGAGCTACCTCACCCGTCTGTGGCAGCAATCCGTATTTAAGGAGCAGCGCAGGCCGGGCCTGCACACCCTCATCGATAAGATGAGCAAGCACTTTACGCTGGTCATCATCAGCATTGCCCTGCTGGCCGGGGGCTGGTGGGCCTGGCATGCAGGCCCTGCCCAGGCCATACGCATCATGGCCGCCGTGCTCATCATTGCCTGTCCCTGTGGGCTGGCCCTCACCATGCCCATCACGCTGGGCAATGCCCTGCGCCTGCTGGCCAAACGGCAATTTTATTTCCGCGACATCCATGCACTGGCGGGCGTTGCGGGCATCACGCACATCGTTTGGGACAAAACTGGAACGCTCACCAGCAAGGAGCGGGTTCAAACGGCAGGCACTGAGCTGCAGGCCGAAGCGCCCCGCCTCATTGCTTCGCTGGCCCACCAGTCGGCTCACCCCGTGAGCCGGCAGTTGGAGCAGTTGCTGGGGCAGCATGACTACCTGGAGGTGGAAGACTTTTGCGAAATTCCGGGCCAGGGCATAGCGGGCCGCGTAGGGGGGCACCAGTTGCGCATTGGCACCCGGCAGTTTAGCCTGGGAGGGGAGGCGGGCGCCCCGGAGGGAGCCACCTGCTTTTCCATAGACGGGCGCCCGGGCGGCTATTTGCTAAGCGAGGAGCGCCTGCGGCCCGGCATACAGGCCTTGCTGCAGCGCCTGGCCAGGCGCTACGACCTGCTGCTGCTCTCGGGCGACCACCAGCACAAGGGCGAAGCCCTGCGGCAGGCCCTGCCTGCAGCCACCCACATCATGATGGAGCAAAGCCCGCACGACAAGCTGGCCCGCATACAGGCCCTGCAGGCGGCGGGGCACAAGGTGATGATGATAGGCGACGGCCTCAATGATGCCGGCGCGCTGAAACAAAGTGATGTGGGCGTGGCCATCAGCGAGTCGGCTGAGGGCTTTTCACCTGCCTGCGATGCCATTTTGCACGCCCGGGCCCTGCCCGGGCTGGACCGCTACCTGCAATATGCCCGCAGGGCCATGCAGCTCGTGCGCACCGGCATCGGTATTTCCTTGCTGTACAACCTGCTGGGCATTGCCCTGGCGGTGCAGGGCCTGCTCTCTCCGGTGGTGGTGGCCATTCTCATGCCCCTGAGCTCGGTAAGTGTGGTGCTCTTTGGCATGGGCTCTACCTATTACGCCGCCCGCAAGCTGGGGCCACCTGTTAGGGAGAGTGGATGACTTTTCTCTCTTTCAATTCTTGCAAAATGACTTAAGTCACCCCTGAGCTTGCCAAGAATCATTTCCAAAAGAAACCCCAGCTACTTCTTTTAGGCCATCAAAAAACAAGCAACTATGATCGTTATCTTCTTACTCATCGGAATCAGTCTATGCATAGCGGGCGGTGCGCTTGCTGCCTTTATCTGGGCTGTGAACGGCCGGCAGTATGAAGATACCTATACACCTTCAATCAGAATCTTAATCGACGACTCCAAGCAAGATTATCATGACCAAGAATCCAACTGAAACGATCGCAAAGTCGCCGGGTGCGGGCGTTCAGCTCGAGCACTTCAGCTATGACAACAGCATCGTACGGATGTTTGCCATTGCCACCACCATCTGGGGGATAGCCGGTATGTTGGTGGGCTTAATTGCCGCTTTCCAACTGGTACTACCCGATCTGGGCCTGTGGGACGGCATAGGCGAGCTGTCATTTGGCAGAATCCGGCCTTTGCACACCAATGCTGCCATTTTCGCTTTTGTGGGAAATGGCATTTTTATGGGGGTTTATTACTCCCTGCAGCGCCTGCTCAAAACCCGCATGTACAGCGATGTGCTGAGCAGCATTCACTTTTGGGGCTGGCAGCTCATCATCCTGTCGGCCTTGCTCACCCTGCCGCTGGGCATTACCACCGGTAAGGAGTACGCCGAGCTGGAATGGCCCATCGATATAGCCATTACGCTGGTGTGGGTGGTTTTTGGGCTGAATATGCTCATGACCATTCTCAAACGTCGCGAACGCCATATCTACGTGGCTATCTGGTTTTTCCTGGCTACCTGGGTAACCGTGGCGGTGCTCCACATAGTGAACAGCCTGGAAATGCCCGTTTCCCTCTTCAAAAGTTACTCCATTTATGCCGGGGTGCAGGATGCGCTGGTGCAGTGGTGGTATGGACACAATGCGGTGGCATTTTTCCTTACTACCCCCTACCTGGGCCTGATGTACTACTTTGTGCCCAAGGCCGCCAACCGCCCGGTATATTCCTACCGGCTGTCCATCATTCACTTCTGGGCCCTGATTTTTATCTACATTTGGGCCGGGCCGCACCACTTGCTCTATACCGCCCTGCCCGACTGGGCTCAATCTCTGGGAACAGTATTTTCGGTTATGCTGATCGCGCCTTCCTGGGGAGGGATGCTCAACGGCCTGCTCACCCTGAGGGGTGCCTGGGACAAGGTGCGCAATGATCCCGTGCTGAAATTCCTGGTGGTGGCCGTTACGGCTTACGGAATGGCCACTTTTGAGGGGCCTATGCTCTCCATCAAAAGCGTGAATGCCATTAGCCACTACACCGACTGGACCATTGGGCACGTACACATCGGTACCCTGGGCTGGAATGGCTTCCTCACCTTTGGCATACTCTACTGGCTGATTCCCCGCATATACAATACCCGCCTCTTTTCCACCAAGCTGGCCAACGCCCACTTCTGGATAGGGACGCTGGGCATTGTGATGTATGCCGTCCCCCTCTACTGGGCTGGCTGGACGCAAAGCCTGATGTGGAAAGAGTTTGACGGCGACGGCTTTTTGGTGTACAACAACTTCCTGGACACGGTGCTGCAGATCATTCCCATGTACTGGATGCGGGCCATAGGCGGTACCCTTTACCTCATCGGGGTATTTATGATGGTGTACAACCTCATTGTAACCACCAGCAAGGGCCAGTTTGTGGCTGAAGAAGCAGCTTCGGCAGCACCGCTGCCCAAGAACTATGTGAGCAAAAAAGGGGAATACTGGCACCGCTGGATAGAGCGCCGGCCGGTACAAATGCTGGTAGCTTCGCTGGTGCTCATCCTCATAGGCACCTTCTTCGAACTGGCGCCTTCTTTCCTCATCAAAAACAATGTGCCCACCATTGCCTCTGTACAGCCTTATACGCCTCTGGAGCTGCAGGGCAGGGACATTTACATACGCGCAGGCTGCTACACCTGCCACAGCCAGATGGTGCGCCCCTTCCGCTCCGAAACCGAGCGCTACGGCGAGTACTCCAAGGCGGGTGAGTTTGTGTACGAACATCCCTTCCAGTGGGGCTCCAAACGCACCGGGCCCGACCTGCACCGGGTGGGCAAAAAGTACTCCGACTCCTGGCACTATCAGCACATGCTCGACCCCAGGGGCATCTCGCCCGGCAGCATCATGCCGGCCTACCCCTGGCTGTATGAAAATGTGCTGGATAACAGCCTGCTACCCAATAAAATAAGGGCCATGCAATCCCTGGGCGTGCCTTATCCCGAAGGCTATGACGAAAAAGCCGCAACTGAGCTGCAGCAGCAGGCCGCTACGGTGGTACAAAACCTGCAGCGCGAGGGCACCCTGGACGATAACCAGGCACAGTACATACAAGACAAAGAAATCATTGCCCTGATTGCCTACCTCCAACGACTGGGAACGGACATCAAGGCCAAGGCAGAAGCGCAATGAGCAGGTTTGTGGTTCAACTAATAAAACAACATCGCCATGTATAAAGAAGTATTGAGAACTGTTGAAGGAATTACCGAATTTCCCGTTCTCGCCATCTTGATCTTTTTCGTCTTCTTTCTCATCCTGCTGGTGTATGTAGTAAAGCTGGATAAAGGAAGTGTAAGGCATTATGCCCACATCCCTCTGGAAGGGGATGAGGACCCCCGCTTTGTTTCACCTCAATCAGATTCCAAACCATGAAACGCATACCATCATACATAAAAGTGATGCTGAGCTTGCTGCCGGCCGGCCTTGCGGCCGCCGGGCTGCAGGCCCAAACGGCGGATGCTCCCGCTGCGGAGAACCCGGAGAACCAACTCATCTTTCTGCTGCTGATCAGCAGCATTGTCATTGCGCTGGCCTGTCTGCTGCTTACCTTTGCCGTACTGGTGCTCATACGCCATCAGGTAGCCACCACTGCCGAAGGAGCAGCCGAGGGCCAGGCCGTCAAAACTTCAGAACCCCTGCTGAGCTGGAGCAAAATACAAGCGGCTCTCACGCGGGCGGTGCCCGTAGAGCGGGAAGCGGATATTGACATGGGCCACGACTACGACGGCATACGCGAGCTGGACAACCAGTTGCCCCCCTGGTGGAAATATGGCTTCTACATTTCCATCGCATTTGCGGCTGTATATATGTACATTTACCACTGGCCCGGCCACGACTGGTCTTCTATCAAGGAATATGAAGCCGAAATGGCCGAGGCCGAAATCATCAAAGCCAAATACCAGGAAAAACTGGCTGAGGGGGTGAATGAAAACTCCGTTACTTTGCTCACAGACCCCGCCAGCCTGGAAAACGGCAAAAAAATCTTTACTTCTCTGTGCGCAGCCTGTCACGGCATGCAGGGCGAAGGGGGCATAGGCCCCAACCTCACCGACCCCTACTGGCTGCATGGAGGCAGTATCAAGGATGTATTTTCTACCATTAAATATGGCGTGCCGGAAAAGGGCATGATCTCCTGGCAGAGCCAGCTCAAGCCCAACCAAATGCAGGAGGTAGGCAGCTACATCCTTTCACTGCAGGGCACCAACCCGCCCAATGCCAAAGAGCCACAGGGAGAATTGTATGAACCCAATAGCGACCAAACAGAAGAAAATGAAACAGTCGGCACCCACTGAAAAACGGCGCAGCAGACAGCCGCGCGATGTGGAGATAGATTACGATGCATTTCGCGATCATATTAGCACGGTCAACCAGGAAGGCAAACGCAACTGGATTTATCCGCGCAAACCCAAAGGGCGATACCACCGCAGAAGGGTGGCAGTGGCAGCTTTTCTGCTGCTGCTGCTCTTCTCGGGGCCCCTGCTCCGCTGGAACGGCCAGCCCATGTTTCTCTTCAACATCTTTGAGCGCAAGTTCATCCTCTTTGGCTTTACCTTCTGGCCGCAGGATTTTTATATCTTCGTGCTCTTCATGATCACGGGCATTGTGTTCATCGTGTTGTTTACGGTGGCCTTTGGGCGCTTGTGGTGTGGCTGGGCCTGCCCCCAAACCATTTTTATGGAAATGGTTTTCCGCAAAATCGAATACTGGATTGAAGGAGACCGCGCCCAGCAGATCAGGCTGGATAAAAGCCCCTGGAATGCGACCAAAATCCGCAAAAAAGTGACCAAATGGGCCATTTTCTACCTCATCTCTCTGCTCATAGCCCATACCCTCATGGCCTATCTGGTAGGAACCGACGAGCTGGCCAAAATGGTGACCCACCCGCCTGCCGAAAACTGGGGGAAATTTGTGGGACTCATGGCCTTCTCGGGTATATTTTATTTCGTCTTTGCCTGGTTTCGCGAGCAGGCCTGCATCGTGGTGTGCCCCTACGGCCGCCTGCAGGGCGCCATGCTGGGCAAAGACTCCATCGTGGTGATCTACGACTGGGTGCGGGGCGAGCCCCGCGAGCGGGTCAAAAAGGGCGTAAAACGCACCGGCGGCGACTGCATCGCCTGCGGGCTGTGCGAGCAGGTGTGCCCCACCGGCATCGACATCAAAAACGGCACCCAGATGGAGTGCGTCAACTGTACGGCCTGCATAGATGCCTGCGATGAGGTGATGGAGAAGGTGGGCTTCCCCAAAGGGCTTATCCGCTACGATTCTTACAACAATGTAGCCGAAGGCAAGGGCTTCCGCTTTACGCCCCGCATGGTGGGCTATACGACTGTGCTTGCTGTGCTGCTGGGGCTGCTGACATTTTTTCTCACCACCCGCACCACCATTGACACCATTCTGCTGCATACACCCGGCACCCTGTACCAAAAAACCGAACAGGGAGAAATCGTCAACCTCTTCAATGTAAAGGTCATCAACAAAAGCCTGAAGACCTATCCGCTGGAGTTTAAACTCACTTCACATCCGGGCGAGGTCAGGGTGGTGGGCAATGCCCTTACGCTGGAACCC
Organism: Bacteroidota bacterium; assembly: GCA_003696835.1. Taxonomy (GTDB): domain Bacteria; phylum Bacteroidota; class Bacteroidia; order J057; family J057; genus J057. The sequence continues at coordinate 882 of RFHT01000805.1, read as the reverse complement.
CAAAGCCTGGTGAAAGGTTCGCTCTTTATACAAATACCGGCCCAGGCGCTCGAAAGCCACAAAACTCCCATTAAGGTGGAGGTGTGGTCGGGCGATCAACTGCTGGACGAGGTGAAAACCAACTTTTTAGGACCCTTTAAATGACCATTGCCATGCTCAAGTTCAACTGGGGAACCAAAATCGCACTCGTATATTCGGCCTTCGTGCTGCTCATGCTGGGCCTGGTGTTTGCCGCCAGCAGGGTGGACTTCCAGCTGGTAACCAAGGACTATTACCAGCAGGAGCTGGATTACGAAAATCGTATAACGGAAATGAAACAGCTGGCCATGCTGGACGAGCCGCTTCAGATCATGGCACAGGACGAAAAGCTGCGCATTGTCTTTCCCTCGCAGGCCCTGCCCGAGGCGGGCAGTGTGCACCTCTACCGCCCCTCCAACCAGCAGTACGACCAGCACTTCGAACTGAAGGAGGAAGCCTCGCCTGCCTTCGAAATCGATACGGCCAACCTGCCGCGGGGGCTCTGGCGGCTAAAAATCCGCTGGAAGGCCAATGGCAAGTATTTCTATACGGAAAAGGTATGGGTGAAGGGGGAGTAGGGTGGCAGGTAGCAGGATGCAGGTGGCAGGTGACAGGTGGCAGGTGACAGGATGCAGGTCACAGGTGGCAGGCTGGAGCGAAGCGGAAGTCCCTCAAGGGGATGAGAGGGATTACCACTTGCATCTTGCATCCTGCATCCTGAATCCTGCATCCTGAATGCTTTATCTTTCACAAAAAAACCGAATTCAGATGCTTTGGACCGCTTTGATAATGGGATTAATGGGCAGTTTTCACTGCGTGGGCATGTGTGGCCCCATTGTGCTGGCTATGGGCAGGCGTCCGGGC
>RFHT01000124.1 GCA_003696835.1 Bacteroidota bacterium | reverse complement strand
TCCGGGTCCATGGTGATGTTGGGCGATACCAGGGTATCGCCGTGCTCAATAAAGACCGTGCCGCCCTGCAGGTAGCCCTTTGAGTTTTCGGGACGGGCAATGTCGTTGGTGGTAAAATCGGCGGAATGGCAGTTGAAGCATTCCAGGGGGCCATTGACGAGGTAACGGCCGTGGGCCACGGCGTCGGTAAGCGGAGGCGCCACTACAGGCGACTCGGGAAATGGCAGCGGCTTAAAGGCCACATTCATGAGTACCTTGGCCAGCAGGTTCAGTTTCAGAGGGGGGTGTTTCTTGGCCGAAGGCTGCACTTCGGGCGCATCCGAGCGCAGGTAGGCAATGATGGAATAATAGTCCTCGTCGGAGACGACTGAGGACCTGGGCATGGCAATAAAGGCCAGCTTGCCATCGCGCTTGATGCCCGTGCGAAGCAAATAGTACAGCTCCCCGTCCGTCCAGCTACCGATGCCGTGCTCGGGGTGTTGGGTGATGTTGGGTGCATAGCCGGTGCCAAAGCCTTCCGTTCCTTTGAGGAACAGCTTGCCCTCCAGTTTGCCTGCCTCCGAAAGATGGCAGCTGTTGCACAAGCTTGCGGCAATTTTTTTGCCGCGTGCCACCCGTTCAGGGGTTACTTCTACTTTTAAGTCCTGGGGCGGATGTGTGTCATAAGTGGGCACCCCTTTGAGGTTGAAATACAGGGCTGCTCCTCCCAGCAGTACCAGCACAGCCAGTACCACCATTCCGATTAGTTTGAATGCTTTTTTCATGATGATGGTGATTTAAATGATGCTTGCGCGTAAGGGAAAAGGCTTGCTTTTATGATTAAGACAGCTCAAAACAACAAATTTCCCCAGCACACCACCTATCAACCATGTTGCAAAAGCTTATAACTTGGTTGTATTTGGTCGTGACAAGCGCCAAAATGGAAAGCCCTGACAACAACATGTTGTTGTCAGGGCGGGTTTGATGGGTAACAGCCAGTCGAACGTAGGCTACGGTCGCTAGAAGTTTCCTTCCAGGTCAATGGCTTCGGCCAGGCGCTTGATGGCCACCACATAAGCAGCAATGCGCATGGAGCAATTGTGGTGCTGATGGGTCTCATACACCTGCTCAAAAGCCGTAGTGAGGATGGGGTTGGTCTTATTGCGAATTTCTTCGTCGGAATAGTAATGCCCGCGGCGGTTTTGCACCCACTCCAGGTAGGAGACCGTCACCCCACCGGCATTGGCCAGGATATCGGGCACGATGAAGATGCCCTTGCTGTCGAGCATGGCATCGGCTTCGGCCGCTACCGGGCCGTTGGCACCTTCGACTATGATGCGTGCCCGTATGCTGGGGGCATTGTCTTCAGTGATGACGTTTTCTATGGCTGCGGGCAGCAGTACATCCACCTCCAGAGCCAGTAGCTCCTCATTGGTGATGCGCTCGCCTCCCTTCCACTCGGCCAGGGTGCCGTGCTCGTGAATGTGGGCAATGGCATCGCGTATATCCAGGCCCTTTTCGGCATAAAACCCGCCGGTATTGTCACTGATGGCCACGATTTTCAGGCCCTGATCTTCCAGCAGCTTGGCGGCCCAGCTCCCCACGTTCCCAAAGCCCTGCACTGCACAGCTACACTGGCGGGGGTTCATGCCCAACTTTTTGAGGGCCAGCATGGTAGAGACCATACAGCCCCAGCCGGTGGCGGGCACCCGGCCCTTGGAGCCGCCCAGCACCAGGGGCTTGCCCGTTACCACACCAGGTGTATAGCCGTAGATGCGGGAGTATTCGTGGAAAATCCAGCTCATTTCGCGGGCGCTGGTGCCCATATCAGGTGCAGGTATATCTGAGTCTTCCCCAAATACATCCTTGAGGGCGCGTGTGTAGGCGCGGGTAATGCGCTCGAGTTCGTCCACACTGCGCACCTTGGGGTTGAGGGTGATGCCGCCTGTGGCGCCGCCGTAAGGCAGGCCCACCAGGGCTGTTTTGAAACTCATCCAGCCGGCCAGGGCTTTCACTTCGTCCAGGTCCACAAAAGGGGCATAGCGTATGCCGCCCTTGGAGGGACCCAGCACCGTAGAGTGAATGACGCGGTAGCCTTCAAACACGCGGGTGGTGCCGTCGTCCAGCTTTACGGGCAGGTGAACGATCATCACGCGCTCCGGCACGGAGAGGATATCGCGAAAACGTTGGGGCAGGTTAATGATATCAGCCGCTTCGTTAAAGCGGGCAATCAAAGAAGCGTAAGGCGAGGGATTTGTGGAAACTTTTGCTTTTATCTCTGGCATAAAACTCCAATTTGCTCCGAATTTAGACAAAGCAGCATGAGAAATCAAAGCCGGATTTTCAATTAACAAAACATTTTAACAAGAGTAAGTTTCCATTGAAAATTTGCCAAACTAAAGCAGGCTGAGATAAAAATATATAAATGGGAGGGAGAGGTACATGCCGTCAAAGCGGTCGAGCATGCCTCCATGCCCGGGCAGTATGCTACCCGAATCTTTGAGCTGATAGCTGCGCTTGAACAAGGACTCCACCAGGTCGCCCAACTGGCTAAAAATGGCGATGATCACGGCCACCACCAGCCAGTGAAAGCCGGCTATATGTTGTACAGGCATGAGCGCCTGCAGCCCTGCCCCCAGCCCCAGGCACAACAGCCCCCCTCCTATGGCCCCTTCCCAGGTTTTTTTGGGGCTCACACGGGCAAAGAGGGCATGCCGCCCCAGCAGGCGCCCACAAAAATAGGCCCCTACATCCAGTATCCATGTCAGCAATAAAATACCGAGCGGCAGGCGGAAGTCGTAATCCTGCACAATGGCCGGCACGGAAAGCTGGTAGAGCAAAAACATGGGTAAAAAGCAATACACAAAGCCCAGGGTGGTGTTGCCCAGTTTTTGCACCGGCGCCTTTTCGGTAGGAGAAAAAAGGGTAACAATGGCCAGCAGTGGCAAGGTCAAAATGGCGATAGAGCTGTAAACTTCAGGCGGAAATTCCAGCAATATGCTGCTGAGCAGTTCCAAGAGGGCTGCCAGCCACAGCAGGGATGCCATCCCCAGGGCTACGAAGCGAAAGCCCCTGCCCCGCACGGCCGTCAGGCCCAAAAACTCCCACAGGCCCAAGAGGGAAACCAGTGTACAAAAAAGCCATAAACCCAGGGGATCGTAGTAAATCGCAAAAACTGCCGCACTGCCTGCGATCAGGGCTGTAAGTGCACGAAGTGCAAGATTATTCATAGGCGTGGGTTGAGCGTCTGAAGTAGATAATGAGCAAGCTGAGGGTGCTAAACAGAGAAAACAAAACGATATAAAAAGGGATATTGAGTTCGTCGTTGGCCACCTTGGTGGGGAGTATGCCACGGCCGTAGGCCAGGTACACCATCAGGATGGAAAGAAAATTAAAGAAAAAATGAGCTACGATGGAGGGAATGAGGCTGCCAGAGGCCAGCACAAAATATCCCAGCAAAGCGCCCAGTATGAGGCGGGAAAAAAAGCCGTAAAACTGAAAGTGAACCAGGCTGAAAATAAAGGCCGAAACCCATACAGCCAGGTGAGGATTCCACATTTTCTCAAAAATTCCCTGCAAAAATCCCCGGAAAAACAACTCCTCGCACAGGGCTGGCAATAGGGCAAAGACCATCAAATTGGCCAGCAAAGTGAGCCAGCTGCCGGTACCCAGCACTTGTATGAGTACATTCTGGCTCTGGCTTTCGCGTTCGTTTACCCAGCCCTCAAATTTCAGCAGCACGCTTTTGAGGCTTTCGTTCTGGCCGGCCAGCTCTGAGAGGTGAAAATTGGAAGCATTGAAGGTAAGGCCCTGCACAAGGGGAATGCTCACCAGTATCACGGAGAGGGCAAAGAGGACGCTGGAAAGCGGCACTTTGCGGAGCCGCAGGGTTTGGCGCGGGCCCATCAGCCAGGCCATCAGCAGGGCTGCCAGGCCCCAGCTCAATACCTGGTTGCCAGCCTGTATTAGCCTGAATACCACCAGCTCCCAGCTGGTACCATGCATATTACCCGACAGTATGTCGTTGATCTCAGCAGGGGTGATGCCGCTAAAAAGGGCAATGATGGCAACAAAGAACGACAGCAATACGATTGCCCCCAATAAATACAGGATCAACCCCAATATGAAGGCGAAAAAAGGACTTTGCCGGGAATTTTCTGAAAGTATTTGGTAAATATTCACGCGTACTTGCTCAAATATTCGTAAATTTACAATATAAATTGTAAAACTTGTTACTTTCGCTCTGAATAGGGCTTATTGGGGTATAAGCTTATCGCGTGTCAACTTCCAAACTTTTTGGAAGCATGTATGGAAAATCTCCGCCTGCCTACTCTTTTGAGGGCGGAGGTGTGTGAAGGACAAAGTGTGTAGCGTATGAAAATTGGACCTATAGAAGTTGGAGAGTTTCCATTGCTGCTCGCGCCCATGGAGGACGTGAGCGACCCGCCTTTCCGGGCCCTGTGCAAAGAACTGGGGGCCGATGTCGTTTATACCGAGTTTATCAGTTCCGAAGGCCTGATACGGCATGCCAAGAAAAGCGTACAAAAGCTGGATATTTACGATGCCGAACGCCCCGTGGGCATTCAAATATTTGGGCATGAGCTCGAAAGCATGCGCCAGACAGCCCGCATTGTGGAGCAGGCCCAACCCGAATTCCTCGACATCAACTACGGCTGCCCCGTCAAAAAGGTCACCTGCAAGGGCGCCGGCGCCGGCATATTGAAGCACATAGACAAAATGGAGTCTATGACGCGCGAAATCGTGCGCTCCACCCACCTGCCCGTAACGGTAAAAACCCGCCTGGGATGGGACGAACACTCCATCAAAATCCTGGAAGTGGCCCTGCGCCTGCAGGATGCAGGCATCAAGGCCCTGAGCATACACGGGCGCACCCGCAAACAGATGTACAAAGGCGTAGCCGACTGGTCATACATACGGGAGGTGGCCACCCACCCCGACATTGAAATCCCCATTTTTGGCAATGGAGACATCGATTCCCCCGAAAAAGCTCACCGCTACCGCACCACCTACGAGGTAGATGGCATCATGATCGGGCGGGCAGCTATCGGAAACCCCTGGATCTTCCAGCAGATCAAGCACTACTTTGCCACTGGCAATATGCTGCCTATGCCAGCTATGAAAGAGCGTGTAGCAGTGTGCAGAAGGCACTTGCTCATGTCGGTGGATTGGAAAGGCGAACACACCGGCATACGCGAAATGCGACGCCATTACACCAATTACTTCAAAGGCATTCCCAACTTTAAGCCTCTCAGGCTCAAGCTCATCACCGACGACAACCTCCAGAGCATACTCGATACCTTGAGCTATATAGAAGAGAATATTCAGCTGCCAACAGAAAAAAATTATGACAATTGATTGGTTTTTAGCTTATTAGGGTAACAGAAAAAAAGGGATTCGGACGTCAGTATTTCCGAATTTTTGAAATAATCGACAAGCTACTTTCTATTTGATCGATAAAATACTTAATTTAGCCTTTAGCGTGTAATGAACTATCACAAAATTCTCAAAACCATGAAAATCAGAGCATTGCTGCTGGTGCTTATCTTCGGGCTGAGTACCCAGGCATTTTCACAGGAAATAGATGTCACTCAGCTGCTGGCTGATACCAAGACATTTATTTTTGACGACAACAAAAGCACGGTGAAGACCTACATATACACCGAGCTGGAGGCAAAAACGGCCTGCTGTGGCTCCGACCGTATTTATCTGGAAGTAAAAATAGACCCTTCCGGATATGTGTTGCAGGCCAAAACGCTCACTGGTAAAAATGACTGCTTCAAACAGTCGGCAGTTGACATTGTAAAAAATGTGAAGTGGAACACCAAGGACTTCAAAGGTCCCAAGTCGGTGTATTTTGAAATCAAACCCAACATTGAGTGTGGAGACCGCACCAACTCCTACGTGCAGTTGCCGGTGTTCAACAACAAGCTGCTGGACGAAAAGGGCAACCGGCTGTATGCCGAAAGTACTCCCTCACGTGGCAACACCTCCCCTCCCACGGCTGAAGAGCCTGCCCAGGAAAAAACAGAAACCCCTGCTGCCAAAGAGGCAGAGGAAACTCCCACTCCCCCTGTAGCAGAGCGCCCTGCACCCACTGCCAACAAGCCCACCGAAGCGCCCAAAGCCAGCGGGGAACAACCTGCAGTGGTGGCCAGTAAGCCTGAACCCACTCCAAAAACCCAGGAACAACCCCAGCAGCCAACGGCTGCTGAGCCGGTAACGGAAGAGGTTACCTCTGACGAGCAGTTGGAGAAAGCCAAGCTGCTGGCCGACAACTACCGCGACGTACAGGAAGCCGAGATCAACCTGCTTAAAGAGCAACTGGAGCAGAAAAAGGCCGAACGTGAAGCCGAAATCAAACGGCAGCAAGAACTCGAAGCCGAAAGGCAAAGAAAAATTGCTGCACGTGAAGAGCGCCGCCGACGCCTGATGGAACGCCGCCAGCAGGAGCAGCAGGCCAAGGAATCCAACGAGGACTTTGACCTCTTTGCAGAAGAGAATAGTGGCGACGACGATGACGATGACGACGATCAGCAAAAACCCGAAGAAGACCGCCTGCAGACAGAGCTGGAGCGCCTGCGCCAGGAACGGCAGCGCATAGAGGAAGAAAGAAGGCGCATAGAAGACCAGCAGCGCCAGGCCATGTCGGAAAGTGAGCGCCAAAGCCGCGACTTGCTTAAGATAGAAGAAGAAATACTCCGGCTGGAAGAGGAGATGCAACGCAAGCGTGAACAACGCGAGCTGGACCGCATAGCCGAAGAACGCCGGCAACTCGAAGAGCAAAAGCGCCAGCGCGAGGATGAGCTCCAGCGCGTAATGGATGAAATCCAGCGCCTGCGTGACGAAGCCGACCAGAAAATGGCCGAGCTCGAGCGACAGGAACAAGACCTGCAGCGCATCGGGCAGGAACAAACCCTGCGCGAGCAGGAAATTGAAGCAGAACGCATACGCAGGGAGCAGGCCCAGATTTTGGAACTCAAGCGCAAGGAAATGGAGATTTTGGCCAACCAAAACCTGAGTGCCCCTGAATCCGGCACCTCGGCCCTCATTGAGCAGGCACTGGCCAACCCCGACAGCAACGACCGCTACCTCGACCTCGTGCGTACCGTAGCCCTGCTGGAGGCTGAGCTCAAGCGCCTGCAAAACCAAATAGAAGTACTCACCGGTGGCGAAGCGGCTAGTACCCTCACCCCGACTCCTGGCGTTTCTACTCCTACCGTTACGCCCAGGACCAGCACTGCCACAGCGAGTACCGAGGTAAGCATTCCACCCGACGCCGGCAAACGGGCCACTGAAGATGACTCCTGGAAAAACCTGGATTACAAAGACCCCAATGCACCACCCGAAATATACCGCTCGGCCCCCAAGCCTGCCCCCGTGCAGCCCACCGAGGGCGAGGGCGTAACCCGCTCCGAAGATGCAGGTGCAGCTGAAGGAGGCCAAACTCCAGGTGCCCAACAGACGCCTCAGCAAAAAGACCCCAAGGCAGAAGTGCCCCCGTACCGGCCCGGTAGAGGCTACAGCCCCCACCCCAGCCATAAGGATACCTACGCCAATGTACCTGGTCCCAAATTCACCCACCTGGACTACGGCGATGGCTTCGATGCCATGAAGCGCTTTATCACCGATAAACTCAAAGACGGTGGCGTCTGCGGTCTGGCCCAAATGTTTGCCGAAGTTACGGTAGCGCCCAATGGTAAGGTAGTGGGTTACAAAGTGCTCAAAGCCAATAGTGCACTGGTCATGGCACTGGCTCCGCCCATACTCCAAAGTCTGGAGTTCAAGCCCACCAACCTCAAGTTAAACGAGGTGTCTTACATTGAATTCAAGGCCGACATTGTGTGCGACGGGGAAAGAATTGACCTCAAAAAAGTTAAGCCCTACGTAAAAGATAAACCGGAAACGGAAGGAAACAATTAAGCTGGCGATTGCCAGAGTAAAGAGATCATCGTGAAACACCCCGAATGTTCGGGGTGTTTTTTTTATGTGAGCCCAAAAGCGCTAGAAGAGAAATTTGAAAAAAAGGGAGGAAATGCTGTTGTACGATCTACTCCCCTGCCGGGATAAAATAAGCCCCTCAACTACCCCCATATCCAGATATTTTCTATATTTGGACAATGGCCAAAGGAAAAAAGAACGAGCATCAGGGCAATACCCGCCGCAAGGGCGAGGGCAGCATGTACGACAAAATCATGCGCGAAAACCTGCGCGAAATCTTCCTGCCCATCATTGCCGACCGACTCCCCTTCAACATCACCCGCATCAGCCCCCTGCCCGACAAACAGGCCTCCACCGTGCTGCGGGAAACCGACAGCTTCATGCTGGTAGAAACCGACTCGGCCGATGAACCCCAGCTCATCCTCCACCTGGAGTTTGAGCGGGGCAGCGACCCCGAAATGATCTACCGCATGAGTGAACATCACGGCATAGAATTGCGTAAATACCAACTGCCCATCCGC
>RFHT01000804.1 GCA_003696835.1 Bacteroidota bacterium | reverse complement strand
TCACGGCCTGTTAGGATGGATGTGATGGCGTTTACCCAGAAGGGTTATTCACACAAGATGAAGAAGTGGCTTTTTGAGCATTCCTCAACTCTGGATTTTTCTCCCCTCACTATCGGTAAAGTTGCCCGTAGCAATGATGATAAGATCCACCAGGGTCCAGATTCCCAGTCCGCCAAGCGTCAGCAGCATGAGCACCCCGGTTCCGGTCTTTCCAACATAAAAGCGGTGAATGCCTAACCCTCCGAGGAAAAAACACAGTAAGAGCGTGGCTACAAAGCCTTTGTCACTTTTTTGATCTACCAATTGATGTGATTCCATGCGTCATGTGGTTAAATAGGATTGAAAAACGGATAGTGGTTCCAATATGAAAAAAATTCAGCTAATAGCAAAATTTTTTTAATATTTTTTGTCAAATCGTAGCTCCATTTTCCAATTTCTACCTCATAAGCGTCACATATCCCTTTTGAAATTGCTGCATGTCAGCTGCCCCTTCACGGCTGCGGTAGCGGATGATCCAGTAATACACGCCTTCCGGTGCGGGTTTTCCCTGGTAGGTGCCCTGCCACTGGTCGGCCGGGGAGCGGCTCTGAAACACCAGCTTTCCCCAGCGGTCATAGATTTGCAGCTCGTAGGTGGGCGTGGTGCAGGAAAGTTGGGGCCGAAAACGGTCGTGTATGCCGTCGCCATTGGGGGTAAACACATTGGGCACAAACAGCTCACAGCCACAGTCACGGAAGCTCACGATCCAGCTTTTGTGGAAAGTTTCGCAGCGGTTGGCAATTTCGAGCTGATAAATGCCTCTTTGAGTAATGCTTCGGCCAGGAAGGCGAGAGCCATCCTCCCACAGGTAGGAGGCAGCATTCTGGGCTTCGTTTAGCAGCAGGGTATCTCCTATGCACAGCAGGGTGTCTTTTCCGGCTGAGCGATTGAGCAGCCTGCGGCCCACCAACAAGGTATCGCGCTGAAAGCAATTTCTGAACTCCCGTTCCAGCCAGTAAGTACCGGGCTGCTGTATCAGGCGCTCCGCCTGAGTGAAGCCGTCCTCCCATACATACTGCCCCTCCGGTATGGCCACGTTCAGCAACAGTTGTTCGCCCTGGCACAGCAGGGTGTCCGGCCCCAGGTCCAGGGGGGGCAGGATGGTCTGCGCCACCACCAGGCTGTCGGTTTCCCTGCAGCCGCTTTTACTGACCTCCACCCAGTAGGTGCCTGCCTGTCTGATGATGCGGGCGGCCTGGGTGCTGCCGTCTTCCCACAGGTAAGCCGCACCCGGATAGGCCACGCTCAGGCTGAGGCTGTCGTACTCGCAAATGGTGGTATCGGGCCCCAGCTCTGCCTCTAGTGCAATGGCATCCACCTCTACGGTATCGGCCAGTTCGCAGCCATCAAAAGTGGCGTGCACCCAGTAGGTCCCACTTTGGGTGACCCCAATCTGCTGGCTGGTGCTGCCAGTACTCCACAAAAAATTTTCATTCTGAAAGCCCCCGTCCAGGGTGAGGGTATCCCCTTCGCAAAAAGAGCGAAACTCGCCCAGGTTGAGGCTGGTGTAGTTGGAAAAATACCCATAGGCACTGCCCCGGCCGGTGTGTATGATGATGCCAATGTGAAACAAGCCTTTGGTATTGACCATGTTATTGGTGGTGGTAGTAAAGGTGCCGGGAGCATCTATGCGGGCCGCCACCCATTCTCCGTTGGTGCCCTGCACGGCAGAGAAGTAGCCGGGCACGATGTTGGTGGTGCCGTTGAGCCAGAAGGCATCTTCGTTGCCGCGCCTGGTAAGCAGGATCATGGAGAAGTTTTCACTTGCCGGCCGGATAAAATTGGCCTCTCTCAGGCCCGTACACCCAATGGGTGGCAGCAGGGCCGCCCCGTTTTCGTTGCTGAAGCCCGACAAATGCCATACGTATATGGGCTTGCTGGACACAATATGAGTCGTAGCATTGCGCAGGGGAAAATAAAAGTTTTCGCCCATGTTGAGCTGCACCCTTTGGCCGGCATTGCCATCCAGGGTGATTTCGGTTGCATCAGCCGTGGCGGTGATATAAATGCGCTCGCTGGCATTGAGCCCCCTTACGGCAATGTATTCGGTACCCAATACCTTGACGGGTACCAGTTGGTCGCCCACCAGGTCCCAGCCACTGCCCAGCTCATTGACGATGGAATCGTCGGAGTTGGTAATGGCAATGGGCTTGTCGGCCCTGACGCGGGAGCCGCCCAGGTGGCTGGCGGGGTTGGAAGCCGTGGCCCTGCAGGAGAAGGTTTGCCCGCGGTTGAGGGTGATGGTAAATGGCTCCCCTGCGGCATGGCCTACGATGGGAGCCGTAGGGGTAATTTCTATGGTGGTGTTGTCCTCGGTAGCCACGATGTCAAATGCCGCCTCCCCATGCACATTGCGAAAATGGTTTTGGGAGGGGATGAAAAACTCCCGCCCCAGTGCCTGCCGGCCCTTGAGGGTGAAGATATCGAGGTTGTTGCGGTGGTTGACGTGATAATAGGCATTAATAGGCGAAGAGGCGGTAAGCAGCATGCCTTTGTCGAGCAACACATTGGCGGGTTTATTTTCGAGCTTGTTCAGGTGAGCCGAGAGATCGACAATTTTGAGCTCGTTGGCAGCCAGCTCAAAAAAGAGGGGGGCAAAAGCTGCGTCGGCGGGAAAAGCCAGCCGCACCCGGGTGGGCTGCGGCCCGGCGGAAAGCCCCAGCAACACCGGCGCATCGCCGTGGCTGGCAGCCACTTCGGGCGCTACAAACCAAAATTCGGTATCGGCCTGTGAAAAAAGCGGGGTACCCAGCCCCCATACATAGCCCAGCAAAATGGCCCATAGCCGGAGTGATTGCTTCATTGCGTGCAGGATTACTTCCCTGCAAGATACCGTTTTTCGGCTTTATTTACCGAAATATGGAAACAATTTCGCTCACAAGGGCACTACCGCCAGGGCAATGTGCCGCTTCAGCAAGGCCCGCTGCTCTACCCCCTGCACCACAGGCGGAGGCGAAATCACCCTGATGCGGCGGCTGCCGATTCCCTTTGTTATCAGCCAGTTGGCCAGCTGCTGTGTCTGGCTGGTGTGGGCGGGGAGGCTCCATAGAAAAATGCGGCTGTGGGGCTGGCGTATAAGGGCATGCAGCAGGCTGTCGGGCAGGGCAAAGGTGGGGAGGCCAGTGGCAGAAGGCTGCGGCAGGGGCAGCCAGGCGGCCAGGTGCTGAGCTTCAAAAGGGGGAAGGGGCAGGTCTTCAAAGGGGTTGACGCTTTTGCCCGGTGGTGGTGGGCAGCCCTGCAGGCTGCGCAGCCCGGCCTGGTTTGGACACTGGTCATACACATTGGGCAGGCCGTCCTGGTCGGGGTCGGCGTAGGGCAGGTAGCGGGCATACAGGCCCGTGCTGTACGGGCCCGGTACAATGGCTACGCGCTCCGGGCAGCCGTCGTTTTCGGCCGGGCCGGGCTGGTGCATGCACAGGTCGTACTTGTTTACCACCCCGTCGTGGTCGGCATCCTGGTAGAGCAGCGCTTCGGGCAGGGCCTCTGCACGGGTGCCCGGGGCCTGGGCCCCGGCCCGCAGCCACAAGCCTCCCAGCAACAGGCAGCAACAACTGAGTTTCCACAACATACCCCAAGGATAAGAAAGATGACCATTCATTCAAATTCAATTTTCATTCTCCTCATAATCTCGTATCTTCCCTACCCAAGCAAAGGTTCATGGAGTTTTTCGAATTGCGAAAACTGGTCAAAGAAGGTGAGCACAGCCAGCTGGAATTTAAGCGCAAAGCCCGGCACCCGGACAAAATTGCCAGAGAGCTGGTGGCTTTTGCCAACTCTGAAGGGGGCACGCTGCTGGTGGGCATAGACGACGATGGCAGCATCTATGGGTCCAAAACAGCCGGCGAGGATGAGTTTGTGCTCAGGCGCTACATTCAGCAACACATCAGCCCTGCCCTGCCCTATCAACTCGAAAAAATATCCGTTTCCTCCCGGCACGAAGTGCTGGCCTTTCTGGTGGAGCCCAGTTGCCGCAAACCTCACTCCCTGAAAATGGAAGATGGCCGCTGGCGGGCCTTCGTACGCGTCGAAGACATGAGTGTACAGGCCAGCTATGAAATGAAGCAACTGCTGCGGCTGCAGCGGCGCTCCAAAGGCGTTTCTATCGCCTTTGGCGAAGCCGAGGCCCGGCTGCTGCAATACCTCGAAGAGCTGCCCCACATCACCCTGGATGAAACCCGCAAACTGCTCAACATTTCGCGCAGGCGGGCCTCCAGCCTGCTGGTGCTGCTCGTACGCGCCGGCCTGCTGCGCATACAGCCCACCCGCCGGGGCGATTACTTTTGCCTCAGCCAGGAGGCCTTTGAGTAAGGCCGTTGCTGCCCAAAAATCCCGCTTTACCCTGCGCATACCCGTTCTTTGAATTAATTCCGGCACCTGCCTTCCCCTCATCGGAAGGCAAGCGCAGC
>RFHT01000803.1 GCA_003696835.1 Bacteroidota bacterium | reverse complement strand
CGGCCGTTGAGCAGGTGCAGCTCTACAGAGAAAAATACCTGATTGACCTGGCCGTTGCGGAAAAGGGTGCTGCTGCTCACGGTAGTGGGGCCTGTCCAGCCCCCCGTAGGGGTTATTTCGGCATGAAAGAGGTCGTTGACGGGGTTTTTGGGGTAAAATGGATCGGCGCCGGTAATAAAGCCCGCGCTCACCAGCGTATCCAGTTGGCCGGCCAGGGCCGGCACGGGCAGAATGCGCGCATTGCGCACAATGCGGGCCTGCCCGCCTGAGCTGGACAGGCTGTCCATGGGCGAAAACCCAAAGATGGGGGAACGAAAACCCGAACCCGCATTGAGAAAAGTAGCAGGAAACTTGGTGGTAATAAACATTTTGCCGCCCGCATTGAGGTAGGTCTGCACGGCATTGGCACCCGTCTCCAGCAACTGCTCCATGCCCAGGCTGGCGTGCTGCGTGCCATCGGAGTACCAAAACACCTTGTCGTACTGCTGTAGCAGCAGGCCAAAGGTAGGATCCCAGAAAGGCGGAAAATTGTCGCGCAGGTTGAGGTAGTCGTAAGTGGGATACACCGCCTGCAGCAGGGGGAAATACACATTGTCCGGCGTGGCAGCTCCGTAGGCATCTACCACCAGCAGGTCGCCTTTCATCACTTCCACCACAAACACAGCCGAAGTGTCCACCTCACTCTCCGCTCCGGTGAGGTCGCGGGCTTTCACAAACAGCCGGTTGGGTTCCCCCACCCGCAGGCCGCCGATGTTCTGGGCCTGGAGTTCAGCTCCCACTCCTTTGTACACCCTGGCTTCCTGGCTGCCTGGCTGGGTGGGCTGGGTGGGTACGAAGGTGAGGAAGTTTACGGTGGGTTCCACCTCATACCATTCGCCCTCATTACATTTCACCAATACGGCGTCCAGGGTTTCGGCTCCGTCCAGGTCCTCTACGCTCCACAGCACCGAAAAAGCAGGGCCTACGCGCTGAGGGATGCTGCGCACCGTATCGAAGCGCGCCACGGGCGGGGTGTTTTTAATGGGCACCCGCAAATACGCCGGTGTGGGGTCGGGCAGCTGATGGTTGTCGATGGCCCTCACCCAGAAGTCAATGTCGGTGGTGTCGCTACCCGCTTTGAGGTCAAAGCGAAAAGTGCTGTCCTGGCGGGTGACGAAGCTCCACTGCTGCTCATCCAGCGAGATTTCATAGCCCGTTATGAAGCCATCCACATCCTCGCCCGACCAGTGCAGCCGCACGATGCTGTTGAGGCGGTTGGAGCCACTGAGGTTTATGGATTCTACAAAAATGTGCGTTTCGGGCGGCTGATTGGGCAGGGGGCTGCCTTCCTTGCAGCCCGGGAGCAGGGCTGCAAGCAGCAAAAAAAGGCCGATATAGCGGAGGGGAAACATGGCCACCAAGATAAGGAATATTTCGACATGCCCTTTTGTTCACCTCCAAAAAAGCCATAAAAAACAACTCCCATACGACCTCATGAGGGGCGTATGGGAGTGACAAAATAGAAGCAGCAGGCTTATGCACGGCGCCAGTGGCCGGGCACCCAGCGCCAGCCGCCAGGCACTTTTTTCCAGTGGCCGGGCACCCAGGCATGGCCGCGTTTTTTCTTGGCGCAATGGCCTTTTACCCACACATACCTTTTCGTGCGGTTGTTCCATCTCCAGTGCCCATCTATCCATACCCGGTTGGGCCCACAGGCGATGCGTTTTACTACATTTTTGGGAGGCACAGGCTTTACTACTACTACCTGTGCCTGTATGTGATGGGTGGTGAGTACCAAGCTGCCAAATAGCAGGGCAAGGATGATGAATGCTTTTTTCATGATACAGACTTCCTTTAGTTCAACCATTTTTTTCAATACAATTGTTGGATGTGCAAAAGGCCGAAAGGTTTAATTTCATTTCACCACCGCATTTTTTTGATGCTCATTTTGTTTGGCCAGGCGGGTAATGAGGCTGCTGGTAATGGAAAGAAATTCGGCTTCGGTGATCATACCTACTAACTTTCCCAGTCCCTTTTTTTCCTTACCGTCTTCCTCATCATCCAGCACCACGGGCAGGCAGCCAATTTTGTTTTTTTGCATAATTTCCATAGCCTTTGTAATGGGGGCTTTGGGCGAAATGGTGATGGGGTTGGGGTTCATGAGGGTTTTTACGGTGGGGAGTTCCCCTTTATCGCCGTGCAGATCCCGCTCGCTGTAGTAGCGCATCACCATTCTGGAGGTGATGAGCCCCACCAGTTTGCCCGCTTTGTCCTCTACCGGAATGTGGCGTATGCGCCGCCAGTTCATGAGGTTGGCCACCAGGTCGATGATGTCGTCTTCCTGCACCGTGATGATGTCGGTGAGCATAAACTCCTCCACCAGCAGGGAACTGGGTTCGTAGGTAGCGATTTTGTCGATGCTGGCCAGCTCCCACTCGTGTATGGGCCTGCCCACATACTGATGGGCATAGATAGAGGCCGTAATGGCCGTACTGATTTCGTCCGGAAGCAGGCCTTCCTTGCCCAGTTTGGAGTAGGAGTCCAGCATCCAGCAGGACCCCGTTTGGGCCGATTTGGTCCTGGCCTCTATGATTTCCAGGTATTTGTCAATGTCGTCCTGATCGATATTGACTTTTTGCAGACCGTGGCGCGCAATGGGCAGCAACTGCTCGAGTATGAGCTCGCCAGAGGCAATTTTTTTGCCATGTACCCAGGGGAGTTTGCTATCCAGGCCAAAGCGGGCCGCAGCAAAAAAGCCAGCCTTGGCGTCGGAGAACTCCATCACTTTGGTGATGTCGGGGTATTCATCCTCTATGCCATTCATCAGACCCACCCAAAAAGCCGCATTGGCAATGGCATCGGGCACGCTGGGGCCGGCGGGCAGTATGCGGTTTTCTATGCGCAGGTGGGGCTTACCGTTGGGAG
The DNA here is from genome assembly GCA_003696835.1 of Bacteroidota bacterium. GTDB lineage: Bacteria > Bacteroidota > Bacteroidia > J057 > J057 > J057. Next base: position 5,072 of record RFHT01000803.1, on the reverse strand, counting down.
AAATGCCGTAGCAGGGCCGGTTCCAGCGGTAAACGGTAGAGTTGTGGATGTTGAGGGCCCGCAATTTGGGGGTAATCCCGGCCTGAAGTTTTTCAAACACATCCTCATCTATCTCGGTGCTGAGCAGCACTTTGAACCTGGCCACATCCTCCTTGTAAATTTCCATTACCGAATGCTCCAGCCAGTGGTTGCCAAAGGTCACGCGCGGGCTTCGCTCGCGCAGGTGCTCAGTAAAAGTGCGTATGTCGATAGACTGCTGAAACAGGGCAATGCGGGTTTCCTGCCACAGCCTTCGCCCAAAGAGCAGAGGAGAGTTGACAGCCACGGCCATGGTGGGCCCTGCCAACGCCTGGGCGTAATTGTATTTGCGGGCAAATTCGTCGGGCTTCACCTGCAGGTGTACCTGAAAACTGGTGTTGCAGGCTTCCAGCATGGCGGTTTTTTGTTGCAGGTTTACCTCATCTATACCCGAAATGCGCAATTCAAAAGCTTCACCCCGCAGGTCCTTGAGGGCATTCATCAACGCCTTGTAGCGGTCCAGCGGCGTAATGTTTTCTATTTCCACATCCGTTTTGCGAATGGTAGGCAGTATGCCCACCAACACAATTTTGGCCCCCAGGGCATTGATTTTGTCCTGGGCCTTGTCCAGCGTCTCCTTCAACTCCTGGTGCAGCAGAGAAAAAGCCTTGTTTCTCAACTCCTGGGGCTGAAGGTTGGCCTCCAGGTTGAAATTGGCCAGCTCAGAAGTAAAACGCTCGTCGTTAATCACTTCCAGGGCCTGCATGTTGAGGTGGGTGGGTTTCCAGTTGGGCGCCACCAGGCACATCTCCTGTTCTGCTCCTATGCGTATGGTATCCGTTTCAAACCATTCCTCCTTCAGCATGCGCTCCAGTGCCTGTATATCTTTGAGCAAATACCGCATAAATTGCTGCATCTCTTCCTTGCTGTGTACGGACTTTACATTGAGGTCTCCCATGTTGTATCAGATGTTAAGGTGTGGCGAATAAGCCCTTTGATTATAAGGGCAAAATCAAGATAGAATTTTTTGAGAAAAAGGCCTGAAGTTTTGACGATATTTTGCAGTTCAGAAGCAGAGTTTATTGGAGCAGTAGCGAAAAAAAATAGTAAATTGCAAAAAAATGGACACATGAATTCCGAACAGCCCTTATTTGAGTTTTTTGTCAAACCCGAAGTCGAACACGCCATTATTCATGGCGACTCACTCAATGTACTCAAAGGATTTGAAGCCGGAAAATTTGACCTCATCATCACCTCCCCTCCTTACAATATCGGGAAATCTTATGAAACCAAAACTTCCATAGAAGCATATTTGGCTACTCAAAAGAGCATCATAGAGGAGCTAGTTAGGGTACTTGCAGAAAGGGGGAGCATTTGCTGGCAGGTAGGTAATTACATTTCTAAAGGGGAGGTGTTTCCCTTAGACATTTATTATTACCCAATATTCAAATCATTGGGCCTGAAGCTAAGAAATAGAATTGTCTGGCACTTTGGCCATGGACTACACGCTTCAAGCCGCTTTTCCGGCAGGTATGAAACGATCCTGTGGTTTACAAAATCGGATGATTATATTTTTAACCTGGATGAGGTGCGGGTACCCTCTAAATATCCAGGAAAAAAACACTTTAAGGGCCCCAAAAAGGGGCAACTATCTGGAAATCCCAGAGGTAAAAACCCATCTGATATCTGGGAAATTGTGGTAAGAGATTGGGAGCGGGAGTTGTGGAATATTCCCAATGTAAAGTCTAATCATCCTGAAAAGACCCTGCACCCCTGTCAGTATCCCATTGAGCTGGTAGAAAGGTGCGTACTGGCTCTTACTCATAAAAAAAGCTGGGTGCTGGACCCCTTTTCTGGAGCAGGTTCTGCCGTTATTGCAGCCATAAAAAATGAAAGAAATGCGGTTGGTATTGACAAGGAAGCAGCTTATTGTAAGCTTGCAGAGGAGAGAATCAATGCACTGAAGGCAGGAAAATTAAAAATGAGACCCATCAATAAACCCATTCATGTTCCCTCAAAGAAAGATAAGGTAGCTCAGACTCCCAGGGAGTGGCAGAAAGATTTATTTAGTAACAATGGAAATAAAACATGAAGGTTGCGCAAAAATATTCCCACCTGAATGGAGAAGAATACCTGATTGTTCACCATGGGGATGAGTATAAAGAATTATTGGGGGTAATTGAATCTATTGATGCAGAAACATACCGAACAAAAGTATCAAAGGAAAAAGGCAGACAAGGAGAGCAACTACTAAACCCTGCTTCTCCCAATGGAGCATTTAAGGCTGCCCTGAGTGAGCTTGGGTGGCGTGAAAGGCGCCGGGACTTCTATGTCTCTACAGATTTTCAGGTAGTAAAATACATAGAATCACTTTCCTATCAAGAGCAAAAAGAGTATCTGGAGTCGATAGGTCATCCATTGCTGAGCTCTTATAATCAAACGGATTTCATCAAGAATAAAATTGGGGTAGAAGTTCAATTGGGTAAATACTTTGCCGTTACCTATGATTTGTTTGTAAAGCATTTGGTGTTTTACAATAGCCAAATCATTAATGTGGGCGTCGAAATTGTTCCGACCAAGAACATGCAAAGAAGTATGTCGTCCGGCCCTCCTTGGTTTGAAAAAGAAGTACACAATGTGATGCGTCACGGCAGAACCAACCCACCGGTCCCCCTGCTGATTATCGGCATTGAGCCATAGTGCAAACAATCTGGCAGCAGAGGGGGTTTAATCCCTAAAGTTATCGCTTCTTCTTATGACCAAAGCGCAAATTTCAATTCGTGGTATGTTGCTGGCCCTGCTGATCATCATGCTGTGGGGGAGCTGCCTGCTGTTTGCATTTCGTCTTGAGGTGGAGGCGGCCCACCCGCTTACTTACTTGCTGGTATTGCTGCAAATGCATTTGTTTACCGGTCTTTTTATCACGGCCCACGACGCCATGCATGGAGTGGTATGCCCCACCCACCCCCGGCTGAACCACTGGGTGGGAAGGCTGTGCGCTGCCTTGTTTGTGTACAATTCATATTCGCGCCTGCGGCCGCGCCACTATCGCCACCACCGGCTGGTGGCCACAGCTTCCGATCCCGACTACCATGCCGGAAATCCGGCCTTTCTGCCCTGGTACTTAAAGTTTTTGCGTGAATACGTCAGCTGGTGGCAAATTCTGCTGGCGGCTATTACCTACAACCTGCTCATTCTGGTGGTGCCTGTCCCCAATGTGCTGCTCTATTGGGTGTTGCCTTCCGTACTGAGTACCTTCCAGCTGTTTTATTTTGGTACCTACCTGCCACACAAAGGGGAGCATGATGTGCACAACCTCCACAAGGCCCGCTCCCAGCCAAAGCATCACCTGTGGGCCTTCCTATCCTGTTATTTTTTTGGCTACCACTACGAGCACCACGACAAGCCCAACCTGCCCTGGTGGTTGCTCTGGCGGGAAGTGAAGTAAGCAGCCCATAAGAACCTTTATTTTTCTCCCCCTGATGAAAATCCTATATTTGAGGGCCATCATTTAAGCAGTATTTCACCTTTTCAAAACCCAACATCCCATGAAAGTAATAGCTGTAAGTAAAACCGGCGGCCTGGAAAACTTGTGCATAGAAGAGCGACCCGACCCCAGCCCCGGGCCGGGTGAAATCCTGGTGCGCTGGCGGGCCACCTCCCTCAATTTTCACGATTACCTGGTGGCGGTGGGAGCCATACCCGTAGAAGAGGGCCGCATCCCCATGTCGGACGGAGCAGGAGAAGTGCTGGAGGTGGGCCAGGGCGTGAACACATGGAAAAAAGGGGACCACGTTATGTCCATGTTTTTTCCCAACTGGCAGGAAGGCAGGCCCAGCCTGGCCAAAACCCGTGCCATTATGGGCGAAAGTGTGGACGGCTGCATGGCCGAAAAGGCCTGCCTGCCTGCCCAAAGTGTTACGGCTATTCCCCAGGGGTACAGCTTTGCCGAAGCGGCCACCCTGCCCTGCGCTGGCCTTACGGCCTGGCGGGCCCTCATAGAGGAAGGCGCTCTGAGACCCGGCCAGAAGGTGCTGGTGGAAGGTACGGGAGGCGTTTCCATTTTTGGACTACAACTTGCCAGGGCCGCAGGTGCGCGGGTGTTTGCCACCACCTCTTCCCCCCAAAAAGCCGAGCGGCTGAAAGCCATGGGCGTCGAGGCCGTTGTGAACTATCGGGAAGATGAAAGATGGGGCAAAACCCTGTTTAAGCTTTCGGGCGGGGGAATGGACCACGTACTGGATGTAGGCGGGGGTTCGACCATGCAGCAATCCATAGAGGCAGCAGCCATTGGAGGCCATATTGCTGCTATTGGCATTTTGGGAAATGGCCGGAAAGGGGAGATCACCTTTCCCAAGCTGTTTTTCAAACACCTGCGCATGACCGGCCTGGCTGTAGGAAGCAGGTACATGCAGCAAGCCATGGTAGATGCCCTCGAAAACAGCAACCTGCGACCCGTAATTGACCGCAGTTTTGGCTTTGAGGAGCTGGCGCAGGCCTTTCAGTACCAGGCCTCAGCTGCCCATTTTGGAAAAATTGTAGTAGAATTTTGAGTACCTTCAGGCCGGAACGCTTGCTTCCAACATGTCCTTTTCCACCCGCAGGTTTTCGATGATGAATTCCTGGCGTGCAGGCGTATTCTTGCCCATGTAATAGGTGAGCATTTTCTTCAGGGCCGACTCATTGGCCAGGTTGACCGGGCGTACACGTATGTCCTCGCCTATAAACTGCCCAAATTCATCGGGAGAAATTTCGCCCAGGCCCTTGAAACGGGTAATTTCCGGCTTTCCGGAAAGTGCAGCTATCGCTTCTTGCTTTTCCTCCTCGGAGTAGCAGTAGCGGGTTTCCTTTTTGTTGCGTACCCGAAACAGGGGCGTTTCCAGTATGTAGAGGTGGCCGTTTCGCACCAGATCGGGGAAAAACTGCAGAAAGAAGGTGAGCAACAGCAGGCGTATGTGCATGCCATCCACATCGGCATCGGTGGCAATGACCACATTGTTGTAGCGCAGGCCTTCCAGGCCGTCTTCTATGTTGAGGGCGTGTTGCAGCAGGTT
>RFHT01000802.1 GCA_003696835.1 Bacteroidota bacterium | reverse complement strand
GTTGGGCATTCCCCTAAAGGATGGATGCAGCCTGGGCCTGCATACTGGCTGTTGGCCACAAGTAGCAAAGGGCGCTATTTCATCTTGCTGCTCAACCTAGTTATTTATTGAGGTTTTTCCCTTATTTGAGCCCCCAAATGTTCTGAACGACAGGGAATTTGTTCTGAGTGGTCATGCAGTTGCCGGGGCGCAGGAGGAGAGGGAGCACCCAGAGGGCGCAGCAGCAATTTGCAGGAGTCGTCTCCAACGCTCACATTTCAGGTAGATTTATCTGATCATCCACTGGATGAATAGTCAGAGACTATTAGCGCAAGCTGGGCTAACTCAATCATCCTTTTTGCAGGCGCTGTGCTTTGCCAAAAGTTATATTTTTTGCCCACCCATTCCTCCTTCCCGTTGTACGGAGTATGCACCAAAACGCTTACTGCTATTGAAATTATTGCCAATCTGGAGTTGTAAATTAAAAGTCAATTAATAATAAATTGTGATTAATATACTTTTGAGCCTAATTTTGGATTTATTTCATTAAATCTCTAACACATAGACAGTATTTGAATAAATGGGCAATATTTTTTAATGTTATAACATTGATTCAATGTTTCAATTATCCATTTAACCTCAAAAACCTATGGTATCATTGCAGTATGTATTCAGATTTGGGATGTGTATGTTGGTGCTGGTGTTGCTGGCTTCCTGTGAGGAGGACCCGCCTGCTCCTGCCTGCGATGGCTCGCTTTCCGTAACCGTAACTTCCACCAAGGATGCAGCCTGCGGCAGTACGGATGGCAGCATCAATGTTTCGGCCACGGGTGGGGATGGCAATTACGAGTTTAAGCTCAACCAGGGCAGTTTTCAGGGCAGTGGGCAGTTTGCCTCTTTGGCCCCTGGCACCTATACGGTGACGGTAAAGGATGGTAACGACTGCACCGCAGAGGAGAGCGTAAAAATCCTCAGCGGGCTGAAACTGGCCGATATTGAGCCCATTATTACCACTAACTGCGCCATATCTAATTGTCACGACGGGAGTGCACAGGGGCGTCCCAATTTTAGCATGAGCAACCAGATTGTGTCAAATGCAGGCCGCATCAAGGCGCGCACTTCGGCCAAAACCATGCCCCCGGCCAATGCGTCCACCAGCCTGAGCGATGCCGAAATTGCCCTCATCGCCTGCTGGGCCGACGACGGCGCGCCCCAGTAAAACAAGAAACCGCTTTCAGTTTATTGATCACCTCAAGATGAATGCTGCTCCCTCATGCAGGGAGCAGCTTTTTGTTAGCTTTTGGGCAACATGAAGTAAAAGGTACTGCCTCTTCCCACTTCAGATTCCAGCCATATTTCGCCCCCATGCTGGTCCACAATTTTTTTGCATATCGATAATCCCATGCCAGAGCCCTCGAATTTGTCCTTGGTATGCAGGCGCTGGAAAATGAGGAATATTTTTTCGTGATATTCCCGGGCAATGCCTACCCCATTATCTTTGACGGCAAACAACCAGTGGGTGCCCCGGTCTTCACCGCTGACAATGGCCAGGGGTTGGTCCTGGTGGCGGGAAAACTTGATGGCGTTGGTAATGAGGTTTTGGAATACCTGCCTGATCTTGCCTTTGTCTGCTTTGATCTGCGTGGGCAGGCCGTCGAGCCGGATCAGGCCGTTATGTTCTTTCACAAAAGTAGATAGCTCGAGCTGGAGATCATTGAGTAAACCCTCAGGAGAAAAGTATTCCAGCCGCAGGTGGGTATTGTTTACTTTTGAATAGGCCAGCAGGTCCTGAATGAGCATGTTGAGGTTGCGGGTGGCATCCTGAATAAAGGCAAAAAACTCTTTTGTCTCGTCATCCGCATGGGGGCCCAGCTTTCTTTCCAGCAGTTGGGTAAAACTGATGATGGTGCGCAGGGGGGTTTTGAGGTCATGAGAGGCGAGGTAGGCAAAGTTTTCCAGCTGCATATTGGAGCGTATGTACTCGTTGAGTTCCTCATTTTTTCGGTTGAGCTTTTCCTCGGCCAGGCGTAGTTCCCTGTTGGCAGCTTCCAGGGCCTTATTTTTGTGGTCCAGGCTGTGGGCCACTTTGCGTTTTCCCAGAAACTGGGTGATGGATAACACCGAAAGGATTAACAACAGGAAAGTGGCGATGAGCAGAAAAATCACTTGCCGCTGGCGCTGCTGGCTTTGCAGGCTGAGGCTGGCAATTTGGGCCTGCTGCTCTTTTTCCCGGTTTTCAATCCAGTTTTTGGCCTCGGCCTCTGTCATGAGGATGCTGCGCTCCTGCTGTTTGACCGTCTCCTGGGCTTTCAGCAGCAGGTCCAGGTAGTGGTATGCTTGCTGATAATCTTGTTTACTGGCAGCAATATCTGCCAGCAACTTCAGGGCATCTACCTTCAGGCGGGGGGCATTGAGGCGCTGACTCCGGCTGAAGGCGTCCTGAGCTTTTTGGAAGGCCTCATCCATGCGGTTTTGCATAAACAAAGCCTGGGTGCAGATGATGAGCGCAGCAATTTCCCGCCGTGGAAACTGATGCTCCAGCGCAATCTGGCCGGCTTCAATGGCATATTTTTCGGCTTCCTGGTAGGCCCCCTGAAGGATGTTTATTTCTGCATAG
>RFHT01000801.1 GCA_003696835.1 Bacteroidota bacterium | reverse complement strand
GACCTGGACGGGCGATAAGCTGGCCGGCACCAACCGCATTGTGGTCTTGCAGGACAGTTGCGTTATACAGGAGAACTGGGTTGCGGCCAATGGGCGCTACACCGGCACGAGCTACAACTATTACCATGCCCAAACGGGACGCTGGCACCAGACCTGGGTGGACAACCAGGGGGGCAGCCTGGAGCTGGAAGGAGCGTTTTCAGACGGGGCGATGGTGATGATGAGCGGGGAAATGAAAAATGCAAAGGGCGAAACCTACATCAACCGCATCACCTGGACGCCCAAGCCAGATGGCAGTGTGCGCCAGCACTGGGAGGTATCTTCCGACCAGGGCAAAAGCTGGACGACCGTCTTTGACGGTTTGTACAAAAAAGTGAAATGAGTGAGGTGCTTATTCAGCCACTTCAAATTTACTCTGGCCGATGGGTTCCCCTTCACAAATGATCTGGGCGGTATAAATGCCGGGCTTCCAGTTGCCATCGGGGGGCTCGTAGCTGATGCAGAGCTCCTTGGCCTTGCGCCCACGCACAAACTCCGTTTTGGCACTGTACATAAACTTGCGCTCCCCTTTGGACATGCCGCTGTAAGCCTTGTTATAGGAAGGCCGTTGGTCGGGCTCAAGCAGCACCAAATACACATCCAGCGGCTCAAAGCTGTAGGAGTTGAAGGGGTTGCCGGGTATGGAGAAACAAATCTGGAAGGTTTCCATGGCGCTCTGTTTGAAGTAGCGGCGCGAATAGGTGACCCCATCCTTGATATTTTTAAATTCAAAATCGTAGGCTTTGAGCTCCGTGATGAGGTTGAGGCGCTCGCGCAGGGTTTTGACCATGTTTTGCAGCCGCTGAATTTCCTTGAGGTAGGCCTCGTCGTCGGAGCTGAGCTGCTGGTTTTCGTCCACCTGGCGGGGTTCCAGCATTTGGCGCTCCAGGGTGTCGATGTAAAGAGCCATTTGCTGCAAATTCACCAGCAGGTTGGTCATGCTGCCACTGGTTTTGTTGAATGCCTTGACCTTGAGCTCGTTGAGGCGTTGTTCGAGCCGCCGTATTTCATCTTTCTGGGCCTTGTTTTCAGCTTTGAGGCGGTCAATTTTGCGCTGCAGCTCTTCGATTTTGTTGTAAGCTTCCTGCAGTTTGTCGAAGTCCACCTGCTGAAGCGGAGCTGCTTCAACTTCTGAGCTGGCGTTTACCACCACATAATCCGTGAGGTATTTGTCCAGTTCGTCCAGCTCTTTTTCCAGCTCCAGGGCGCGCGACTGGGCAGTATGCAACTGCCCTCCCACATGCACATAGCCCGTTACCAGCAGGCCAATGGCCGTCAGCAACAAGAGGAGGACAATGATCAGGATCGTTATTTTAACGCTGTGTTTCCCCATGTGATTTGAATCCTAAAAAGAGGTTTGCCAAACAGCAAGCAGCATGTGCCCACCCAAACCTATGTAAGAAAACGTAGCCTTTATGAGAATATTTAATTCAAATTCAGTATCGTATTGCCAATCAATTCGCCATTGCAGTAAATCTGCACCACATTGCGGCCGGGCAAAAACTCCTGCGAAGCGCCCGGCTTAAAATCAATGCAAACCGGCGTATCCTGCCGGTTGTACTCTATGGAAGTATAAGCCGATACGATGCGCAGGCTGCCCTTGATGCGCACCTGCTGGCTGTAGCCGGCCAGGTTGTCCATGATCTTGCCGTCGGGGCGCTGGATGATGAGGTAGAGCTCCTTGGGGCCGGGTTCGGTGAGGGAGTTTTTAAATACCGTAAAGCACACCTCTATTCTGTCGAGGCTTTTGGCTTCAAACTCCAGGCCTTTTTCCCGTGTGCCCCCCCTGACGTTGTTGAAGTAAAAATCGCCGGCCCGCAGGCTCAGCACCGATTTGCTCACTTCTTCCAGCTCCCCCACGCGCCCGCGGTAGCGGTCCACTTCCTCTTGCAGGCGTTCATTTTCTTTTTGTATTTGCTGAAACTGCTCAATGCTCACCCCATCCGACAAGCTGTCGAGCAGGGCAGTGAGCTCCTCATTTTTTTGCTGTTCGCGTTTCAGCTCCAGCTCGCGTTGCTTCAGCCTGAGCTTGTTGCGGGCATTTTCCAGTTCCAGCTCCAGCTGCCGTATGCGTTCTTTACTGATCTTGCCTTCGCGCCGCAGGCGGTCGAGTTCCTTCTCCATGTAGTTGATTTGCTCCAACTTTTGCACCAGCAGGCGCTCCGCCTCTTCTACCTGCATATCCTTCTCGTCAAAGAGTACACTGATTTCAATCATGTTGCTGTTGACCTCTTCCAGTTGTTGGGTGAGCTGCGAAATCAACTCCTCATCTTTCTCTTTCTGTCCTTCGCTCGCCACAAAGCGGATCACCATGAAGCCCATGACCGTAAGCAGCATGAGCCCCATAATAATGAGTATGATCAGCCTGGTATTGCGATTGCGCATAAAAAAGAAATTTTAAGTAAATTTAAGAAGTTGTAATGATATATCAGTGTATTATTCAGCAAAAATATGAAACATATTTAATAAAGTGCCTGTTTCCAGAAAAGATAACGCAAAAAGCAGACCAATGGTCTAAAAAGCGCGTTTAATCTACGAAAAATCCGTAAATTATTCATTCAGAGATAAGTGTTGGGGGAGAATAATACATACAAAAAGAAGGGTACGCCCAGTATGGCCGTAATGATGCCAATGGGCAGCCCTGCGGGGGGATACAACCCCTGGCTGAGGACGTCGCAGGCACACAAAAAAATACCTCCGGCCAGGCTCCCCAGCAGGATATTGGGGCGGTGTGCTGCCCCCAGCACACTTCTGCTGAAGTGGGGAATCATCATACCCACAAAGCCAATGGGGCCGGTGAAGGCCACAATGCCCCCCACCGTGAGGGAAGTAATGAGCAAGAGGCTGAGTTTGAAAGCAATAATGCGCATACCCAGGCTGCGGGCGTCCAGGTCGCCCAGCAGCAGCACATCCATTCGGCGGGCAAAGAGAAAGCCGTACAGCAGGGCCATTAGCAGCAGGCAGGCGCTCACATATACCGCGGGCCAGTGGGCGCGGTGCAGGCTGCCAAAGGTCCAGAATATCATTCTTCGCACTTCGTCGCTATCGGCCAGGGTATAGATGAGCACGCCCGTAATGGCCGTAAAGAGCGAGGCCACGGCCACCCCGGCTATGAGCAGGCGGGCATTGTCTTCGTACAGCAAGCGGAAGCCCAGTACCAGCACCACCAGCAGGCTCAGCACAGCTCCCAGGGCCGCAAACAGGGGGTAGGTAAAGAGGGTAAACTGGGCAATGGGAATCAAGCCCAGTATGAGCAGGTTCACCCCCAGGCCTGCACCGGCCGTAACCCCCATGATGTAGGGGTCGGCCAGGGGGTTTTTGATGAGGGCCTGCATAAAGAAACCGCCACAACTGAGCACGGCCCCGGTGATAAAAGCCAGCAGTACACGGGGCATGCGCAGCTGTATGATCAGCTCTCCGTGGGGCACTTCCTGCCCGGCCAGCACCCGCAGGATGTCGCCCAGGCTGAAAGGGTAGGGGCCCGTAGCCAGGCCCGCCAGGCCCACGAGCACCAGCAGTGCTGCCAGCACAGCGGCCATGAGCAGGTGCTTTTTCATGGTGTCTGACTTCCTTCTTCCAAAAATTGCCGGGGGTTGAGGCTACTGTGCAAAATATGGGTGAGTTCCAGCAGGCCCCTCAACACACGGGGCCCGGGCCGGTACATGAGGTCGGGGTCCACCCTATACACTTGCTGGTTGACAGCCGCAGGCATGTTTTGCAGGTAGGGATACTGAGCGAGCAGCCGCCCATATACCTGCTCATCCTCCGTGGGCAAAATGAGGTACTCGGGCTGCAGGCGAATGATCTCCTCCACCGTGCTGGTGTGGTAGGCCTTTTCTACCTGTTCAAACACATTGCGGCCTCCGGCCTTTTCGATCATCTGGTGCAGAAAGCCCCCGCCCCCCACCACAATGAGCGGGTCTATGCTCACCAATATCATGCAGCCGTATTTTGCCTCGTTTTGGGTTTTGGACGTGATGCGTGCCTCGAGCTGCTGCAGGGAGTCGGCTAGCTGCGCGGCGCGCTGGCTGCACTCGAGTATGTTGCCCAGTTCCCGTATGCCCTGGTAAATGTCTTCGAAGTGCTCGTAGTGCTGTATATACACGGGCAGCCCCAGCTTGTCCAGCTGGGCAATGGCTTCGGGGGCGAAAATTTCGTCCGTACCGATGACGAGCTCGGGCTCGTACAGCAGCAGCTCTTCGAGGTTGATCTGGGGGTAGGTGGTTACCACGGGTTTTTCAGCGATTTGGGGCGGATAATCGCAGGCCTGGGAGCGGGCCACCAATTTGTGGGCTGCCCCTATGGCATAAATGATTTCGGATATATTGGGGGCAATGGAGATGACCCGCTGCGGGCTTCGGGGCAGGCGGATGGTACGGCCGGTATGGTCGGTATAGGTTTGTGAAATGAGGGGTGCCTGCTCCACCAGCTTGCGCCGGCTCTGGTTTTGGCAGGCCAGCAATAGCAGTAGCATGCATGCAGCCAGGGTAATACAGCAGTGTTTCATGCCACAAAGATAGCTATTCCCGCCATTTTTTGCCCCCCACATTCACCTATGCCCAAAATTCCAAACCAAATGCCTATCTTTGCGTTGATTAGTAAGAATATCAAGCATAATCGACTTATGGCTGAAGTAATGACCCATATACATCTGACCGACAGCGCCATTGAGGAGCTGAAAAAGATTCGGGTAGCCGAGGGCTTTACCGAAGACAAACCCGTGAGAATAGGCGTGAAGGGTGGGGGCTGCTCCGGGCTCAGCTATGTGATGGAGTTTGATGAGCAGCGCGAATTTGATGAAGTATATGAGTTTGCCGGCCTGCCCGTAGTGGTGGACCAGCGCCAGCTGATCTACATCATGGGCATGGAGGTGGACTACCAGTACGGCCTGAACGACCGCGGCTTCATTTTCCGCAACCCCAATGCCTCCACCACCTGCGGATGTGGTACGTCCTTCTCTGCCTGAGCATCTCCTCCTGTATATAGCTGCAAAAACACGACAAGCTCCGGGAAGCCCCGGAGCTTGAATCGCTTCAAGAAGTCAGCAGCTGCGTTATTTGTACTTCGACAAATCTACAATGATGCCTTTTTTGTCTTCTTTGTGCGTCATGCGGCTGCGGTAGGCATCGGCCTGGGCTCTGGAATCAAAGGGGCCAATGACAATTTTAAACACCGACTTTCCCATGAGGCTGCCCACATTGACCAGCACATTTTGGTGGCCGGCCTGCTCCAGTCGCTGTACTTCGCGCAGCACGTTGGCATACTCCCTGTACACCCCCAGTTGAAGGCCGAAGCCCTGGGTGAGCTGGGGACTCACGCTGATGCGAAACAGGCCTTTGTCCTTTTTCACTTCATTGCCAGCCGGTGTTACCGGTGATGGCGAAGCGGGTCGCTCCACAAAGGCTTTCTCTTCCCTGTTGGTTTTTGCCTGGTCCATAATGATGGGAGGTGGCATATTGGGGCGCGCATCTGCCAGCACGTCCAGGTCGGTATAGATCACGTCCTCTGCGGCTGAGGCCAGCTCAGTAGCGGGAGCTTCCTCAAAAGCGGTAGCAGGAAAAGGCGTGTGCTGGTATTGCTCCAGCAGTTGCCTAAAGTCACTGGCACTTTTAAAGCCCGTAAATTTGTGCTGCACTTCCCCTTCCGGATTGAAGATCACCACGGTGGGGAAAAACATCACCTGATAAGTTTTGGCCAGGTCCCGGCCCTCACCCCTGGAGCCATCGAGTTCGGCTTTATACACCAGGTATCGGGCGTTCACATATTGGATGAACTGTGGATCAGTAAAGGTTTCCTGCATCAGCCGGGTACAGGGCGCTGAAGCGGGCGTAGTAAATACCAGGAAAGAAGATTGGCCCATATCGCGGGCAGTAGCTTGAAAAGCTTCAAATGTGCCGTTGAAGAAAGGAAAAGTAGAAGTTTGAGCAAAAGTTAGGGTAACCTGGAAAATGACGAGCAGGCAAAAAACGTTGTGTTTTTTCATGCGCAAGGGGGTTTTTCGTCGCTTTCCATTTCAAAGGTGCACATTTTGGGAAAGATTTTTTAGCTAAATTACCGAAACTTTTAACATGGTTTTTTTTGAAAGATAAAATAACGGATTAATTTCAATTATTGTTGAATAAAAACTTTTACCTTTTAATCGCCTGCTTGAATCGCTTATGTGTGACACTTTTCTGGCCCCCTTGCTTTCCCCTGAGTCCGGACGGGAAAACGGTTTCGTATTTGGCAAAAACTCCGACCGCGAACCCAATGAGGCTCAGTGCATTGTGCGCCAGCCGGCCATGGTACATGCCGGCGGCAAGCTTCGCCTTACCTATATCGAAATTCCCCAGGTTCGCTACACCTATGAGGTCATTTTGTGCAGGCCCTTTCAGATGTGGGGGGCCGAGATGGGGGCCAATGAGCACGGCCTGGTGATAGGCAATGAGGCGGTGTTCAGCAAGCTGAAATTCCAAAAAAACAATTCGGGTCTTACGGGCATGGACCTGTTGCGCCTGGCGCTGGAACGCTGCGAAACTGCCGAAAAAGCCCTGGAACTCCTCACAGAGCTGCTGGAAACTTACGGGCAGGATGCCTGCGGCGGCTACCAAAACAAAAACTTTTATTACCACAATAGTTTTTTGATAGCCGACCGCCGCGAGGCCTATGTGCTGGAAACCGCAGGCAGGCAGTGGGCGGCAGAAAAAGTGCAGGGTTTTCGTTCGATTTCGAATGCCTACAGCATCACCACCCATTACGACAGGCTGAGCCCGGAAGCTGAGACTTATGCGCGCAGCCGGGGCTGGCTCAGAAAAGGGGAGCAGCTAAATTTTCGCAAGGCCTATTCCGACAAGCTGTACACGCGCCTGGCGCACGGCGCTACGCGCAGGCGCCTGACCACCCAGGCAGGCGAAGCCTGCCTGCGGGAGGGGACCCTGGATGTACAGCAGGCCTTTGGCATACTGAGGCAGCACGCCGTGGATGATGCCCGCTTTGACCCTGCGCGCCACGGCATGAAATCGGTGAGCATGCATGCCAGTGGGCTGCTGGCCCCCAGCCAAACCACGGGCTCCATGGTGGCACATGTGCCGGCTGAAGGGCCGCCCGTTATCTGGCTCACGGGTACCTCCATACCCGAAATTTCGCTCTTCAAACCCTTCTTTTTTGGCAACGAAGCCCTGAAACCTGCCCCCTGGAACAGCCCCGGGCCACAGCCCGACGGCTCGCTCTGGTGGCAGCACGAGCGCCTCTACAGAAGCATGCTGCGCAATTTTCCCAAGTACAAGGCCCTGTTTGAACCCGAGCTAAACCGCCTGCAGGCCCTGTGGGTAGAGCAGACCAACAAGCTCAGTCCCCTGCCGCCGGAAGAAATGGCGGCCTGGTCGCTCGGCAAGGTAGAAGCGCACCTGGCCTGCATACACAAATGGCAGCAGGCTGTGAAGCAGCACGCCTTCAGGCCACAGGGCTTTCACCCTTTGTACCGCTGGTACTGGCACCGCCAAAACCGCAAAGTGGGCTTGTAGAGCTGAAGGTACACTGTGCTCCTTCGCCCCATGGCTTACGAAAAAAACCGCCCGTCGGCGCCAGTTTATAACTGGGGCCGGTAGCAGTGTACGCAATTCAACACCTTATTCATATAGAAGGTGGGCATTCCCCCGCCCGCTGGTGGCCCTGGAGCCTGCCTGCCTGCCAAACAGGCAGCGAATTTGACCATTGACGTTTTTGCCCCCCCCTTCCTTTGGCTTTGGCCCGGCCTTTGCAAGATAGCAAGCATATCAGGACGGTAATCTGGAATTACAAGAGCAAGGGCCAGGGTCGATTCTCCCAAAGTGGGATTGAATCCCCTGGTTTTTTTTTATGGCGATTGAAAAAAATTTTGGTTTTTTTTGGAAAATAAAATGAAATGCCTAAATTGGTCAACCAGTTAATTGGTTGACCAATATTCTTTTTACTCCAAACCAGTAGCATGTTAGAGAATTTCAGGCAAATAAAAGTTGAGAACCCTGCTGATAAGATTATCCGTCAAATCAGGAGCCTCATTACCTCGGGGCAGCTCAATCCTGGTGATAAACTTCCTCCTGAACGCAAACTGGCAGAGAAATTTGGGGTAGGCAGGTCCTATGTACGTGACGCCATCAAGAAGCTGGAGTTTTACGGCATACTTAAGACACTGCCCCAGTCGGGCACCTTCATTTCGGGCCTGGGCATTACTGCCCTGGAGGGCCTGATCAGCGATGTACTGGAGATGGAGGAGGCGGATTTCAGGTCGCTGGTAGAGACGCGTATCCTGCTGGAAATCAACGGAGCGGCACTGGCGGCCGAGCGCCGTACGAAAGCCGATATACAGGCGCTGAAAAAGGCGTTGGATGCCTATGAAGAGAAGGTAGCGGTCGGCTCTACTGCGGTAGAGGAGGACCTGTTTTTTCATTTAAAAATTGCCGAGGCCAGCAAAAACAAAGTCCTCAAGTCCCTGATGCTCATTATCACCCCCGACATACTCAAAAGCTACGCCCAACTGAAGGTGTGCAAGAATGAAATGATCGATAAGCCGGTGGAAGATCACCGGAAAATATTTCAATACATCATAGCGCAGGATGTGGAAGCCGTAAAGCTGGCGATGCAGGAGCACCTCAAAGATGTGCTGGAGTTTAGCCGCAAGGGTTTTCCGCAGAACGGCGCTTTGTGATGGGGGCATGGGCTGCACATTTGCATACCCCATGCCTGCATGATGGATAAGTGTTTGATTTCCTAACCTACTAACATTCCCGTCTATGAAACAAGCCCCCACTTAACAAAAAATGGATCAGCATAAGCATGCCGACCCATTGAATCATTTCCTGTTAGACATAAGCTGCAAAACATTCTAACCCGTACGGCCATACGGACTTAGAAGTGTGAAGCTGATTTGAATTGCTCAAATACAGCCGTAGCAGGCTATGCCTTTATGAAACTTACTCAACCCTCACAAAGTGAGGATCATTTGTTACATACAAAAGTAATCTTTTTCCGATGAAATACCATTTATCTTTTTCAAAAATTAGCTGTTGCTCCCTCTTGGGGGCCATGCTGTTGCTGTTGGCCTTTAGCAAAGTGGCCGAGGCAAAAGATTTTACAGACCCCACGCTGCTGGAGTACATCAAACCCATTACGGGTAAGGTGGTGGACAATGAAGGCAAGCCCCTGGTAGGGGTGACCATCAGGGTAAAGGGCACCTCCGCCGGTACCATTACGGACGAAAAAGGAGCCTTCACCATTGAGGCCGAAACCGGCGATGTGCTGGTGTTCAGCTATTATGGCTTTTCGGAGCAGGAAGTGGTGATAGGCAGTCAAAACACCTTGAATATCAGGATGCTGCCGGATGTGAACACCCTGGACGAAGTGGTGGTGATTGGCTATGGGACCCGCAAGAAGTCGCACCTGACGGGTGCCATTTCCAAGGTAGAAAATGAGCAACTGGACCAGAT
>RFHT01000800.1 GCA_003696835.1 Bacteroidota bacterium | reverse complement strand
TCATTCTGGTGGTGCGAAAGGGAGTGGAAATTGGCACGCACCCCCTCCAGGAAAGAGAAGTTGCGGTTGCTCACCGAGTTGCCAAACATAAAGGTGCCCACCCGGCTGGCATCGCTCCAGAAGGCCAGCACCATGATGTCCAGCATCAGGCGCACCTTTTCCGTTACATCCAGGCCCGCAGTGAGGTCCACGTATTCATCTATGCGGATGTCCAGGTGCTGCAATTCTTTTTTAATGGAGGGACTGATGCCGGCCTCAAAATCCTTCATCTGCTCCATGTTTTCCAGCCGCATTTCCACCGAGCGGATAGACTCCAGGTATTCAGCCAGCTTGTTTTGATCAGCTATGCCCAGTTTGCGCTGCAGGGCTTTGGCGTCTTCGCTCACCTCGTCCAGAATGCTCTTTTTCCAGGGGTTTTCGCTGCTGCTGTTGGCTTTGGGAATGAGGGTTCGAAAAAGCCTGTCAAAAGCAAAACGGGGATCGATTTCCTTTGCGCAGGGCTGAGTAGGCGTTTTCCAGGAAATGGAAGAACCGTAAAGGCGCGTAAAGCCCACATTGGCATCCACCCCGCTGCTGATGCGGTCTATGCCATACACCAGCGAAGGAAACAGGGTTTCCTTGCCCGTATGCCGGGCAATCAGCTGGTCGATGGACACGCCCCCGCTGTTGACATCGGCTCCTATGGTGCGGGTAATGGGCATGGAGGTGAGAAAGTTGGCCGTCTTGGTGTAGTGGCCGTCCAGGCCAGAAATGGAGTGTTTGTTCATCAGTTGTTGCAACACCAGTAACTCATTTTCCAGCCCGGCCAGCGGCTGCAGGATGGGAGACAACTCAAAGCCGTTGCCTATGCCTTTGGGCGACCATTTGCCGGGACATACCCCATTGGGGGCAAAGAGAAATGCCACGCGCTTGGGAGCCCGGGCTACGGGCATGGCCTGCAGGGCCGAGGGCATCATGGCCTCCAGCAAAGGCAGGGCAATGCAGGCCCCCAGGCCTTTGAGCATGCGCCGCCGCGATATATGCCAGGATTTTTTCATAATGAGGTATGTTCAATGTGTTGGAAAATAATTCAATCTTTGATTCAACCCACCTTTTTCAGCACATTCTCATTGTCACTTTTTTTGTAGCGAAATGGAAAGCTCTTCACCAATTCCTGAATAAATCGCAGGCTGTTGAAGTCCGTTTCAAGCAAAGTTTGCTGAAGATGGTTGATAGTGGGGGTGTCTTTGAAGCCCAGGGACCTTCCCAGCGAGTATGAGAGCATTTTTTTGCTGAAGTTTTTGGCAAACAGCTCTTTTTTAGCCAGCAGTATGCAGCGCAGCTCGGCGGGTCCGCTAAAAGCTTCTCCACTTTTGAGTACGCCGGAGGCGTCAATGGCTATTTGGCCATATTGTTCCCTCCAGCGCCCAATGCCGTCAAAATTTTCCAGTCCCAGGCCAATGGGGTCCATGGCCTTGTGGCAGCCCGCACAGGCGGGGTCGGCCCGGTGCAGTTCCAGCAATTGGCGAAGGGAAAGCTCGCCCTGCCCCGGCTTGTGGCTGGCTTCCAGCTCCGGCACATCGGGTGGCGGCGGTGGAGCAGGGGTGCCCAGTATTTGCTCCAGCACCCACTTGCCGCGCAGTACGGGGCTGGTACGCGTAGGCAGGGAGGTAGCCGTGAGTACGCCGCCCATACCCAGCAGCCCACCCCGGCTGTTGGAAGTGAAATACACCTGCTGCATGTCTTCGCCTTTCACGCCTGCTATGCCATAGTGGTGGGCCAGGTGTTCATTCATAAAGCTGTAGTCGCTGTCGAGCAGGTCGAGCAGGTTGCGGCGCTCCAGCATGGCATGATTAAAGAAAAGCTCCACCTCCCTGAGCATGAGGTCGCGCAGCAGGGGCGAGTATTCAGGGTAGCGTTCGGGGTCGATCTGGAAGGCGGGGTCTTTGAGTTTTCTGAGCTCCAGCCATTGGAGGGCAAACTGCTCCCCCATGCGCCGGGCCCTGGGGTCGCGGAGCATGCGCGCCACTTCGCGCTCCAGCACTTCGGGGGCGTGCAGGTCCTCGCGATAGGCCACATTGAGCAGCTGCTGGTCGGGTATGCTGGACCAGAGAAAAAAAGAAAGCCGGCTGGCCAGCTCAAAATTGCCCACGGGGTAGGTCCCCTCAAGGGGCGGATCGGCTTCCTGCCTGAAGAGAAAGTGATGGGATACCAGAACGAGCTTCATGCTTTCTTTGATGGCGATGTCGAAGCGGTCTTTGAGGCTGCGGGCTTCGGCCTGCTGATACACCCGCCCGAAAAAATTGAGCAGGCGCTGCTTTTCCTGGGGATTGAGGAAGCGCCTGTATGCCAGCGTAGCAAAGGGGAAAAGCACCCCGGCAGCCTGCTGTTGCGGGCGCTGCAGGGCCATGTCTTTGCCATGCCAAAGGCGGTACCAGAGGGTGCGTATGCCGGCGGCCAGGCTGGGGCGGTAAGCAGGCACCCGCTTTCGCCAGGCCTCCGTGTCGCTGTACAGCTTTTCAATGAGAAAATCCGCCGTCTGGAAATAGCGCTCCATCAGCAGAGGGGAAAGATACAGCACACCAGCCTGATTGTCGAAACCCGCCCCGCCGGAAGGATCAGCGGGGAATATGGAATCCACGTCAATGTCCATGCCCAGCAGGTCTTTGATGGCATATTTGTATTCCTGGTTGTTCAGGCGGCGGGGAGGAATGATGCCGGGGTCCTTTTCCTCCAGGGCTTTTTTCAGGTAGCTGTTGATGTAAAAAGTGAGGGTATCCTTTTCCTCCTGGCTCATGCGCGGGCGTATGTCGGGTGGCATGCTGCCTGCGGCCACCATTTCCAGGGCTTTGTGAAACAGCTCGCCATCGCGCACCACACTGATGATAAAGTCGTACCGCTCGAAGTTAATGCCGGCTTTCTGGTCTTCGCCATTGTGGCAGCCATAGCAGTGCTTGGCCAGAATAGGACGCACACTACGCCAGTAGTGGGGTTGCCGGGGATCGTCGGGCTGGGCCAGCATACTCATTGCCAGGCCCAGCAGCAAGCTGAGGAGCAGGCAGGCTTTACTGCTAGGATGCATCACACAATTTTTCTACAAAATATAGAAATTCAGGCATTTATCCCACAACACTCCGCCATGCATCCATGCGTAAAGGTTTTCCCAGGCCTTATTGGCAGGCCTGCAGGAAGTGCACCAGGTCGCGAAATTCCCGGGCCGTCATGCGCAGCTGCAGCCCAGCGGGCATGAGTGACTGCTCAAGCATTTTTTGTTCCACGATTTGGTCGTAAGGCACAGCTGTCCGTTCGCCATTGGGCAGGATCATTTGCAGGTGGCGCTTGGAGTCTAGTTCCTTATCCAGCCTGCCGGTAAATACCTCGCCCTCCCGGCTTTTTACGGTATAGCCCGTGTAAGCGGGTTGAACAATGGCCGAGGGGTCCAGTATGCTTTGGATAATCCTTTCTTTGCTGATATTGCTGCCCGCCCGGGAGAGGTCCGGGCCAAACACGCCCCCCCTGCCGTTGATGCGGTGGCAGCTGCTACACAAGTAGCGGGCACTGAAAAAGGTGCGTTCACCTGCCTGAAGATCTGCCTCTCCTTCCACTGCCTGTTGCCAAAATTCGTTGGAAGCAGCAGCTTCGGGCGCAGGCAGCAGTTTGCGGTAGCTGTCCAGCCAGGGAGTAGTCTCTTCATCTCTGCCAAATGCTTCCAGGCTGCGCATGGCCTCTTCGGTTATGGCCTCGTCCTGGCCCGGCTGTTTGAGCAGGGCCAGCAGGGCGGTTTTGTTTTCGGGCTGCACATGCCTGCCCAGGGCGGCAATGGCCTCCAGACGTACAGCCCGGGCCCGCTGAGTGTCTGCCGCTATGAACCGCAGCAGACGCAGAGCAGCCGTGTCGGCCTGTCGTTCACCCAGGGAACGAACGGCTTCGATCTGAAAACCCTCGTGTGGCTCCCCGGCAAAGCCCGCCAGCAGCTCCGGGCTGAGGCCTTCATATTGGGGGTTGACTCCTGCCAGGGCACGCCTGCGTATGTCGTAGTTCAGGCCGGGATTGGCAGCTGCGGCCAGCAAGAATTTCTGGCGCTTGTAAAAGCTTCTGCTGATGTGTTCATCTCCCTCCATGAAATGGCTTTTAGGGTTAAATGCTCCATCGAGGTACTGAAAGGTAGCCATGTAGGTATCAAACAGTTCAGGGGTAAAGTTGCTGAGTTGGTTGAAGGACTGTTCTACTTCATTTCTAAAAATAGTCAACTGTTCTTCAGCCACCCATTTGAGGGCCGTCATACGGTTGGCGGGCAGCTCGTCCATGAGGAAATCGGGAATAACGGCCCGGGCGCGCTCACTGCCCGAGCGCCGCAGGCACAGCAGGCTGCCCAGCCGGATGTGAGGGCTGGGGTGTTGGGCAAATTCGAGCAGGAAATCTACGTTTCCGGCCTTGCCGAAGGTATGGATAATGGCCGTGTGAATAAAGGGGTCGTTTTGTTCAAACAATGGGACAATGGCGGCATACGCCTCTGGTGAATACAGCCCGTAGATGGCTTCCCGTTTTACAAAAGGAGAGGCATCGGTTTGTATGAGGCTGAAATAAAAGTGTTCGTTAGTGATGAGCTGGTCTTCGGCAATGATGCGCACTGCAGCGGCACGCAGCAATTCATGCTCATGGTCCAGGGCGAGCTCTATCATATCGGGCAGCTGGGGGTGCCGGGCCTGGCGGGCAGCCCACAGCAGGTTGGCTTTGCCTTTGGGGGTGAGTTTATTGGCGGCGAAAAATATCTTGGCATCTTCCGGGTAAGTTTGCAGCACCAGGCGGGCCGCCTCGGCCCGCACACGGGGGTCATCCGCATTGAGGCGCTGCAGCAATTCATTTTTGGAAAGCAACACCCCCTGCTGAATGCGCATGCTTCGGGGCCCTTTACCTTTGCCGCTGATGCGCCAGATGCGCCCTTTGCCGTGTACTGGATAGGACACACTGGCCCAGTCGGAGACCAGCACCCCTCCCTGGTTGTCCAGGGCCAGGCCCACGGGGTAAAAGTTTCGTTCGCCCTTGATGAGGCTTTGGGGCTGAGCCACAAACGAACTGCCCTTTGGCTCCAGCTTGAAAGACTGAATTTCGTTGTCTCCCCAACCCGTAACCAGCAGCCTGTCCTGAAGCTCCGGATGCAGCTGGCTTTGGCCATAGTACAGCACCCCACTGGGCGCCTCTGCCGTGCCGGCCACCATGGGCAGGGTGCCGGGCAGCTGGCCAAACCAGGACGTAAAGGGGCTGAGGCCGTCGCGGCCGTGCTGAAACTGGAACCCATAATCGCCCCCTTTGACGATGTGCAGCAGCCGGCAGGGCGGGCGCGAGTCGGGGTCGTTTTCCACGGCAAACAGATTGCCGAAGTCGTCAAAGGTCATGGCAAAGCAGTTCCACACCGAAGAAGCAATG
>RFHT01000799.1 GCA_003696835.1 Bacteroidota bacterium | reverse complement strand
GGCCAGGCCTTGTCCTATTACGACAAAGCCCTTGCCCTGCGGCTTCAGCTACTGGGCAGAGAGCATCCGCAGGTAGCCGACACCTACCACAACATGGGCAATGTGTACTATTACCTGGGCCAACTGGACAAGGCACGTACTTACTATGAGCGGGCTTATCAGATCTGGCGGGCTGCCTATGGCCCGGTGCATGCGCGCATTGCATATTCCTACCTCAGTTTTGGCATCATTGCAGCGGTGAAGGGAGACAACCGCAAGGCGCTGGACTATTTTGAACGCGAGCGGGCCATCAAGCAGCAGGTGTATGGCCCCCACCATCCCGACCTGGCCTGGAGCTACAACAACCTGGGCCTGATCTACATCCGACAGAAAAAATACCAGGAGGCCCTGCAGGCGCATGAGCAGGCCAGAGAAATACTGGCCTACAGCTTTGGGCAGCGCCACCCCTACCTGGCCCAGGCCCATTACAACATGGCCGATGTATATCGGGCTATGGGCAATGAAACAGCGCGCCTGCATCAGCTGCAGCTGGCATGCATAGCCGCCCACGAGTGGTTTGAGCAGGAGGAGGTAGATGCCAACCCGCCTGCCGAAGGGGTACTGGACGAACGCGAAATGCTGCGCATTTTGCATCAGAAGGGACAGAGCCTGCTGAGCCTTGCGGCCCTTGAGCCCCAGCATGCCAGGCAACGGTTGCAGCAGGCACTGGGGAGCTTTGAAGCCGCCGCTGAGCTCATCGATTACAGCCTGAAAAGCTACAAGGCCGAAAGCTCCAAGCGGTTTCTGCAGCAACTGGCTACGCCCGTTTATGAGGGAGGCATTCAATGTCTTTTCAGCATGTACCAGCAGCAGCATGACCCCGCCCTCTTGCAAAAGGCCTTTACTTTTTTTGAAAAAAACAAAGCCTTCCTGCTGCTATCGGCCTGGCAGGCCTCACAGGCAGCCCAATATGCCGGCCTGCCCGACAGCCTGCGGCAGCGGGAGCAGTCGATGCGTGAAGCCCTGCTGTTTGCCCGCGCCCGCACCACTGCCGAAACCGACAGCAGCAGGCTCATTGAACTGCGTGCTTCCCTCTTTGACCTTGAACAGCAGTACGAGTCCTTTGTGAAAAAGCTGGAGGATGAGTACCCCCGCTATGCAGAACTGAAGTACCCCCGGCCCACCCTGAGGGTGGAGGAGGTGCGGCAGCAGCTTTTGAAGGGGCAGGCCAGCCTGCTGGAGTATTTTGTGGGTGACAGCAATGTGTATGCCCTGCTGATCAATCCGTCGGATGCAGGCCTCTACCACCTGGGCCCTTCGGAAGGCCTGCGCAGGCAGGTGCAGCAAATGCGAAACAGCATTTATACCCCCTTCCTGACACCCGAAACCACTGACTCCGCATACCGGCAGTTTGCGGCCACTTATACCACCCATGCACATGGGCTGTACCGCATGCTCATCGCGCCCCTGCAGCAGCAGTTGCAGCAGCAGGTGTTGCTCATTCCCGATGGGGAATTGGGGTACCTGCCCTTTGAAGCCCTGCTGACTGATCTGCCACAGCAGGCAACGACCTTTAAGTCGCATCCCTACCTGCTGCACCGCCACCGCTTTGCCTACAACTACTCCGCCAGCCTGCTGGCCAGGCTGATGCGCCCCCCTCCGGCATCTTCTTCGCCTTCCAGGAAATGGCTGGCTGTGGCACCCTCTTTTGAAGAAGAAGCTCAAACGAATGCTTATGCCTCCGTAGAGGCCTTCCGCCGTGCAAATATGGGTCCCCTGCGCTTTAATGTACAGGAGGTAGAGGGAATCAAAGCTACTTTTGGAGGAGAGGTGCTCAGGGATGAACGCGCCGCCAAGCAACAGTTTCTGGCCCTTGCGCCTCACTTTCGGTATCTGCACCTGGCCACGCACGGAAAAATGAACGATACCCGCCCTGCCTACTCTTTCCTGGCCTTCACTCCTGTGGGGGATTCGCTGCGCGACAAATTGTACCTGCACGAACTCTACGGCCTGCGCCTGCAGGCCGATATGGTGGTACTCAGTGCCTGCGAAACGGGTATTGGGCAGCTGCACAAAGGGGAAGGCATTGCCAGCCTGGCACGCGGCTTCTTTTATGCGGGAGCACGCAGCCTGGTTACCACCCTCTGGAGTGTAAATGACGCCCAAACTGCCAGCCTCATGCAGGCCTTTTACCACCATTTACAACAAAAACGCCCCAAAGATGCGGCCCTGCAACAGGCCAAACTGGACCAACTGGAAAAAAGCGATGATTTTCACGCGCATCCCTACTTCTGGGCAGGGACCATTGTGATGGGCAATGTGCAGCCGCTCTCACAGTCTGCATTCCCCTGGTATTGGCTGCTTGCTGGTATGGCGGCCCTCCTCTTGCTGGCATGGCTAAAGTGGAGATGAGGGAAGGCAGGATGCAAGATGCAAGATGCAGGATGCAAGATGCAGGATGCAGGATGCAGGATACAGGTGGTAATCCCTGATTAATGTTGACCGTTTTGGTTAAAAAAAATGTGATTATGAGGGACTACAAAGGTTTGGTCCTTCCGGGATTGTCGCGGTGCTGGCTCCGTAGGAGCCTGGCTTTTGTAGCCTATCTGGAAATCCCTGTATTTCCTTAGAAGAACCTCCGCTTCGCTCCAGTACCTTAATGGCATCTTCGACCTGCTACCTGCCATCCCCTTGAGGGACTTCCGCTGCGCTCCAGTACCTTAATGGCATCTTCGACCTGCTACCTGCATCCCTTACTCATATTGATCCCACCAGCTTTCCCGCATTACAGATGCTACCTGAAACATGTTGCCCAGGGGAGGCAGGGCGTAATC
>RFHT01000798.1 GCA_003696835.1 Bacteroidota bacterium | reverse complement strand
GGCAGCACAAATATGGGGTAAATGAGTGCAGAAGCGGGCAACAGCGTTTCGCGCAGCATGTCGCGAATGGTCTGGGAAGCTCTGTTTCGTCGTGGTCGGGTTAGCATGGGGGATGAACGTTTAGGGGGTGGTTATGGGCATGGTGCAAGCCAGGTGCTCTGAGGCTGGCAGCCTCAAAAAACTCGCTTGTGTTACTTCAACAGCCAAAGCTCACAACAATTACGAGATTTTGCAAAAGATGTTTTATCCATATAATACATCAGGGGAAAAAATGATACGCTTTGCAGGGGGAAAGCGCTCATGTCTGTACAGCCCCCGGGCGAATAACAAATAGCAGGTAAAAGCTACCTGCTATTAAACCAATATCTTCAAGATATTTGCCCCAATGGGCCTGTATGCGCTCAGTGGCTAATCCACAAGCCAGGGATGCAAAATATGCTGCCCCCTCAATCAATCACCTGAATGTGCAGTTCCTTCAGGGCTTCGTTGGGCACTTTGGCGGGGGCGTCCATCATGAGGTCGCGGCCGCCGGCCGTTTTGGGGAATGCAATGACATCGCGAATGCTGTGTTCTTTGGCCATGAGCATCACCCAGCGGTCCAGACCAAATGCACAGCCGCCGTGGGGCGGTGCGCCGTACTCGAAGGCTTTGAGCATAAAGCCGAATTTTTCCTGCCGCTCGGTTTCAGAAAGGCCCAGGATTTCAAAAATCTTGTCCTGTACGTCCTTTTTGTGAATACGAATGCTGCCCGAGCAGATTTCATTGCCATTCATCACCATGTCATAAGTTTGGGCATACACCCGTTTGGGATCGGTGTAGAGGTACTCGAGGTCTTCGGGCCGTGGCATGCAAAAGGGATGGTGGGCAAAGGTGAGCTCCCCGCTCTCTTCGTCTTCCTCAAAAAGGGGAAAATCCACCACCCAGAGCACCGACCAGGCGTCTTCATCTATCCATCCTTCGGTTTTGGCCAGGTGCAGGCGCAGGTCGCCCAGGATTTTGCGGGTTTTGCTTTTGAGTTTGTCGGCCACGATGAGCAGCAGGTCGCCATTTTGAGCTCCGGCAGCATCGCCAATTTTGCGCAGCTGCTCCTGTGTAAAAAACTTATCCACACTTGATTTGATGCTGCCATCTTCGTTGAACTTCACATATACCAGGCCACTTCCCTTGCGGTGCGGAGCTCTGACAAAGTTGGTGAGGGCGTCGAGCTGCTTGCGCGAGTAGGAGGCGCAGCCCTTTGCATTGATGCCGGCAATGAGGCCCTTAGTTTCCAGTATGCTGTTGAACACGCCAAAGTCTGTACCCCCCACCACTTCATTGAGTTCCACAATTTTGCAGTCGAAGCGCAGGTCGGGCTTGTCGGTGCCGTAGTATTTGAGGGCGTCCTGGTAGGGCAGGCGCAGCATGTCGGGCAGTTCCACCCCTATGGTTTGGCGAAAGACGTACTTCACCATGCCCTCAAACATATTGAGCACGTCATCCTGGGAGACGAAGGACATTTCGCAGTCGATTTGGGTAAACTCCGGCTGTCGGTCGCCGCGGAAGTCTTCGTCGCGGAAGCATTTTACCACCTGGTAATAGCGGTCCATGCCTGCCACCATGAGCAACTGCTTCAATATCTGTGGTGACTGGGGCAGGGCGTAAAAGGCGCCCTTGTTGAGGCGGGAGGGCACGAGGAAGTCGCGCGCGCCTTCGGGGGTGGATTTGATGAAGAAGGGCGTTTCTATTTCCACAAATTGTTGCTCATCGAGGTATTCGCGCACGGCTTTTACCACTTTGGCGCGCAGCATGAGGTTGTAGGCCATTTTGGGGCGCCGTATGTCCAGGTAGCGGTATTCCATGCGCAGGTCTTCCAGGCCATCGGTTTCATTTTCTATGAGGAAAGGGGGAAGTTTGGCTTCGTTGAGTATGTCAATTTTGGTGGGCAGCACTTCCACCTCGCCGGTGGGGATTTTGGGATTCTTGCTTTCCCGCTCCGCTACGGTGCCCTGTACAGAGATGACGTATTCACGTCCCAGCTTTCGGGCCAGTTGGTACAGTTCAGGCTGCTCGTCCGACTTTACTGATATTTGGGTGATGCCGTAGCGGTCGCGCACATCAATGAATAAAATATAGCCCAGGTCTCTGCTCCTTTGTACCCATCCACAGAGGGTTACAGTTTGTCCGGTATGCTGAATGCGCAGTTCGCCGCAGCTGTGGGTTCGTAGCTTAGTTTTCATATAAGTTTTTGTGGTTTGCCGTTGAAAAAAGCTTATGCTGGAAGTTGTTTATTGGGAGCGATGGTTTCAACAAGATAATGCCCCGAAACCCAAGATGATCCCATTTTAAGGAACGCTCAAAAAATAATTACTTCATTTCGCCTTCCTAGGCTGAAAAAGCGCGCCAAAGCGCCAAATCAGTCGGCAAAAATACCGATACTTTTTGGGTCTTTGAAAGGAAAGGGGGCATTAATTTTCCCCAATAGCTAAAAAAGGGTCATTTGTCCGCCTGATTGGTGGGGGATGGCGGGTAGAGGCAGGTCAAGCCCAAAGCGTTGGTTGAGCTGCTCAATGGCGTATTTGCCAATATCGGGGGCGTAGAGGTCGTCGGGTTCGTGCACAAAGAGGTAGAGCTTTTGCAGGCCCTGCTCCACCCAGTGTTGCAGGCGGTCCATCCATGCATCCATGCGGCTGAAGTCGGTGGGGTGGAGCTGATTGCCCACAAAGCGGATCATGGCCGTAGCATTGGTGAGGGAGGCATGGCTCACATCGCGGCGGCCCGAAACGTCAGAGATGACGGTGCCCACGCCATGTGCACTCAGCAGGCTGAAGGCTTGTGGGATGAGGTGGCGGTTTTCGAACCAGGCCGGGTGGCGAAATTCTACAGCCAGGGGAATGTGGGGCGGAAAATCCATCACAAAGCGTTGCAGCCGTTGAAACTGCTCAGGCCCAAAGGTGGGTGGCAGCTGCAGGAAAGCACAGCCGAGCTTTTCTTCCAGCAGGCCAATGCGCTCGCAAAAGAGCAGGGTTCGCTCCGGCCTGCCGGTGAGCTTCTGGTAGTGGGAAATTTCCTGGGGAAATTTGGGGCAAAATTCAAAGCCGGGCGTCACCTGCTCCTTCCATTTGAGGAGGGTTTCGGCTTTGGGCATGCCATAGTGGGTGGAGTTGAGTTCAATGGTGTTGAAAGAATGGGCATAGTAGGAGAGGAAATCGGCGGGTTTGGCGCCCGTGGGGTATATTTTCCCTATCCAGTCTTTGTTGCCCCAAACGGGACAGCCCACGTATGCGCGAAAGGCCTCCCCGGCGCTGCTTTGCAGCACCTCCCGGCTGCGGGGGTCCGGGGCCGCCAGGCTGAAATCCACCTGGCTGATGTCCTGAAGTTTGCCAAATTTCATTGTTTCACAGACAAATACCGGCTCATCCAGCTTTGCCTGAGGGGCACCTCCCATTTGCTGAGGTCGTCGCTCTGGTCCAGGGAGTGGTCAAACACCAGGGTGTCGGGTCCAATTTCGCCTTTGGCAATGAGCTGGGGCAGTTGTTTGAAGTGTACAAACTGAATATGGCCCTGGGCATCGCGGTAGCCGATGTAGGCAGCATCCAGGCTTTCGAGCCCGTGGTGCTGCAGGATTTGAGCTACGGCCCGCTTGAGGCTGTCGATGGAGCAACCCGAGGGGCGGGGCACGGCGGGGTCGGCCTGAATGATGACAAAGCGGCCGTGGGCCAGGCGGATGAGGCCGTCAACGGGGGTGCCATGCGACTTCCATTGGCTGGTGAATTGGTCGAAGTCGGCTTGCAGGGCCTGAGCGTTTGCCTCGTCCAGGGGGGTATTGAGCGAATAAATCCAGGTATATGCTTGCATGTTTATTCAGTTTCCAGTTCAGTATTTTCTTCTTCTTCTTCCGGTAGTTCGGTTTCCGGTAGTTCGGTATTTACAGCTACTTCTGAGAGGGCATTTTGTTTCAATTCTTCGTTTTCGCTGCGGTTGCGGTGTATGTCCAGGGCGAGGTAGAGGGCCAGGCGAAAGCTTTCGGGATCGGCCAGGTTTTTTCCGGCTATGTCATAGGCCACGCCATGATCGGGGGAGGTGCGAATAAAGGGCATGCCGGCGGTATAATTGACTCCCTCAAAGCCCGAAATCAGTTTGAAGGGAATGAGGCCCTGGTCGTGGTACATGGCAATGATGCCGTCGAATCGGCGGTAGGTGAGATTGCCAAAGAAGCCATCGGCAGGGTAGGGACCCGTGACCAGCATCCCGGCCTCCCGCATTTTGTTCACTGCCGGCTTGATTATCTCTTCATCTTCGTTTCCCAGCAGGCCCTTGTCGCCGGCATGGGGGTTGAGGCCCAGTACGGCTATGTTGGGTTTGAGGATGTTGAAGTCGTTGCGCAGGCACTCGTGCATGAGGCGTATTTTGCTGGCAATTCGGTTTTCGGAGAGGTTGCGGGCCACCTCCGCCAGAGGCAGGTGGTTGGTTACCAGGCCTACCTTCATTTGTTCAGATACCATCATCATGAGGTTTTCCTCCACCCCAAAGGCTTTGGCCAGCAATTCGGTATGTCCCTGGAAGTCGGCATCGTGTAGTTGGAAGCTGGCCTTGTCCACCGGCATGGTTACCAGAGCGTCCAGTTCCTTGTGCATGGCGTCTTCCACGGCCCGCTTCACGGCCAGGTAGGCTGCCTTGCCTCCCAGTTCGGAGGGCTGGCCAATGTCCACGCGTTCGAGTTTGGGGATACATTCAATAATGTTCAGCTTCCTGGGCTGGGCCTGGGAGGGAGTTCGGCAAATATTATATTGAAACTTATTGATTTTCAATACTTTGCGATAGATGTTCATCACTCTGGATGAGCCGTACAATATGGGAATACACATTTCCCTGAGCCGGGAGTCGAGAAAGGCTTTGAGAATAATTTCAGGGCCTACTCCATTTACATCACCAATGGTAATGCCTACACGCAAATTATTTTGATGGTTTTTCTTCATAATCAAAGTGGTAGTTTGAGATAAAATCCAGGAGCAGGCGTACGCCCACTCCGGTAGCGTTTTTCCCCCGGTATGAGCTGGCTGCCTGCAGCCAGGAGGGCCCGGCTATGTCGAGGTGTATCCAGGGGTAATCGGTGAAATGCTGTAAAAACTTGGCGGCTGTGATGGCGCCTGCGCCGCGGCCACCAATGTTTTTGAGGTCGGCTATGTCGCTTTTGAGTTGTTCCCGGTATTCGTCCCAAAGCGGGAATGCTACCAGGCGTTCATACACGCGTTCTCCGGCAGCCATGAGTTGCTGTTTGGCTTGCTCGTCGGTGCCCATCATGGCAATGCCTTCATTTCCTACGGCCACTACTGCGGCACCGGTAAGTGTAGCCAGGTCGATGACCAGTGCGGGCTCGTATTTTTTTGCATAAGCCAGGGCATCAGCCAGGATCATGCGGCCTTCGGCATCGGTGTTGAGTACTTCCACCGTGCTGCCGTCGTGCATGTGTATCACGTCTCCGGGGGTGTATGCATTTTCCCCGGGGCGGTTATCAGTAGCGGGAATGAGCCCCACTACGTGGCAGTTGAGGCCGAGGGCAGCGATGCCACACATTGCTCCCACCACGGCGGCAGCTCCGGCCATATCCGCTTTCATGAAATCCATGCTGTTGGCGGTAGGTTTGAGGCTGAGGCCTCCGGTGTCAAACACCACGCCCTTGCCTACCAGTACAACGGGCCGGGTATGGCGGGTATTTTCTGTGTGGTAGGTGAGTATGCTGAAAGTGGGAGGTTCAATGCTGCCGGCATTAACGGCCAGCAGGCCGCCCATTTTCATGCTTTGAATTTTTTTCTTGTTCCACACATCTACCTCAAAGCCATACTGCTTACCCAGGGCCCGTATGCGGTTTCCCAGCTCGGTAGCAGTAAGGGTGATCACGGGCTCGTTTACCAGGTCGCGGGCAATGCAGGTGGCTTCGGCCAGTTTTATGCCCCTTTCCAGGGCATTTTCATCCACTGTTTCGGCAAAGATTTGTACCTGCTCCAGGCTATTGGGTTCTTTCTCGCTTTTGTAGGTGTCAAAAGTATAGCTGCTCAGCAGCAGGCTTTCTGCCACGGCCGTCCAGGTTTCGGCCTGCCAGTATTGGGGGT
>RFHT01000797.1 GCA_003696835.1 Bacteroidota bacterium | reverse complement strand
GGGGTAGGTAAGGATGAGAATGCTGCAAAACAGCCTTTACCCCAGCCCAAAAACCAACCTTTTTGCGCCCATTTCGTATTTTTCCTCAATTATTTGTATTTTTGTGAAAATGGCTGTTGGGCCCATGCTGAAAAAGAACCTCCATATTGCCATGATGAGCCTGCTGGTGCTAGCCACCTCAGGGCTGGTATGGCCGCAGCATGCGTGCAAAATGATGCAGTCTGATAAAAACTGCTGCGAACAGCCGCAAAACATGCCGGAAGACTGCTGTACGCATACCCTGGTGTATATGCACCTGGATACCGACTTCCAGGCTGCGGGCATTTTTCAGCTGAGTGTTCCCCCTCTTCAGCTGCAGCATGCCCCCGAAGTGTTCCGGCCTTCCGTTCTGGCCTCAGCGGCCACTTTTTTTCCCATCCTGCCTGATCCACCGCCCATTGTCCTTGATGTCTCCCTCATGGATCAGGTGTTTCGTTTGTGAGTCGATAGATGAAGGACAGCACCCGCTGCCCCTTTGCAGGTAAGCAGACCAGCAAGGGCATGGGGGAGTCCCCGCTTTTCGCATCAGGCAGTTTTCCTGCCTGTTCAGCAATACCTTCATCATTTATCGATTCACAAAGCATTGGATTATGCTGAAATCATTCATCCGTTTTTTTCTCGAAAACAAACTGGTAACCGTCATGCTGCTGCTGGCCTTTGTAGGCTGGGGCATGGCCACGGCTCCCTTTGACTGGGACCTCAGTTGGTTGCCACGGGATCCTGTGCCGGTAGATGCCATTCCCGATATAGGCGAAAACCAGCAGATTGTGTTCACCGAGTGGATGGGCCGCTCGCCACAGGATATAGAAGACCAGATCACCTACCCCCTCACCACCGCCCTGCTGGGCATACCGGGGGTCAAAACCATCCGCAGCAATTCCATGTTTGGCCTTTCCAGTATCTACCTCATCTTTGAAGAGGAGGTAGAATTTTACTGGAGTCGGTCGCGCATACTGGAGAAATTAAACTCCCTTCCCCCCAACACCCTGCCCGATGGGGTGCAGCCTGCCCTGGGCCCCGATGCCACTGCCCTGGGGCAGGTATTCTGGTACACCCTTGAGGGGCGCAGCCCGGATGGCAAGCCCACCGGAGGCTGGGACCCCCAGGAGTTGCGCAGCTTGCAGGACTTTTACGTGGGCTATGCCCTCACCTCCGCCAAAGGCGTATCGGAAGTGGCCCCCATAGGCGGCTTCGTCAAGGAATACCAGGTAGATATAGACCCCGACGCCATGAAGGCTTATGGCGTCAACATTGCCCAGATCATGCAGGCGGTGAAAACCAGCAACCTGGATGTGGGCGCCAAAACCATGGAGTTTAACCGGGTAGAATACCTCATCAGGGGGCTGGGCTATGTAAAGAGTCTGCAGGACCTGGAAGAAAGCGTGGTAGCGGTGCGCGACAATGTGCCGGTGCGCATCAAAGACGTGGCCAAAGTAAACTTCGGGCCCGAAACCCGCCGGGGAGGGCTCGACAAGGGAGGGGCCGAGGCCGTGGGCGCCGTAGTAGTGGCCCGCTATGGCTCCAACCCCATGGAGGTGATCCAGAATGTAAAGGCCAAAATCAAAGAAATAGCGCCCGGCCTGCCGAGCAAGACCCTGGCCGACGGCACCGTATCCAAGGTCACCATTGTGCCCTTTTACGACCGCACGGGCCTCATCAAAGAAACCCTGGGCACGCTGGAGTCGGCCCTCACCGACGAAATTCTCATCAGCATCATCGTGGTGATCGTGCTGGTACTCAACCTGCGTGCCTCTATCCTCATTTCCAGCCTGCTGCCCATAGGGGTGCTCATGACCTTTATCGCCATGCACCAGTTTGGGGTAGATGCCAACATCGTGGCCTTGTCAGGCATTGCCATTGCCATTGGGGTGATGGTAGATGTGGGGGTGGTGTTTTCGGAAAACATGCTGCGCCACCTGGAGATGCCCGAAAACAAAGACAGGCCCCTCAAAGAAGTGATTTATGAAGCCACCACGGAGGTGAGTTCTGCGGTGGTTACGGCCATTTTTACCACCATTGTGAGCTTCCTGCCCGTCTTTGCCATGGAGGCGGCAGAGGGCAAGCTGTTTAAGCCACTGGCTTTCACCAAAACCTTTGCCATGATAGCGGCCCTGTTGATTGGGCTGGCCATACTGCCGACCTTTGGCCACTGGCTGTTTGGCTTCAAGCTGGACCGTAGCCGCATCTGGAACATCGGGCTGCTGCTGCTGGGGTTGGTCATCCTGCTGTTTTTCTCTCCCTGGTGGGCCGGGCTGGTGCTCATGGGCTTTGGGCTCATTGGCCTGCTGCAGCACCTGCTTCCCCATCCGGGCTATGGCAAGTACGCCCAGATTGGGCTGGCTTTGCTCACCGTGGTGATCTTTCTGAGCAGCCAGTGGCTGCCGCTGGGCGCAGCCCACAGCCTGCTGGCCAACAGCCTCTTTGTGGGCCTGCTCATTGCCCTGGTGCTGGGCAGCCTGGTGGCGGTGGTGCATTTTTACCCCCGTATTCTCCACTGGTGTTTGCACCACAAACTCACCTTTCTGATGCTGCCCCTGGCTATTTTCCTCTTTGGGATCTTGACCTGGCAGGGATTTGACCGCATATTCGGCTGGGTGGCAGATGGAGGCAAGGCAGTGGGCTGGGATGTGCGCAGTGCTTCTCTGTGGCAAAAAGCCAGCGCGGCTTTTCCGGGCATCGGGCAGGAGTTTATGCCTTCGCTGGATGAGGGTTCTTTTCTGCTGATGCCCACCACCATGCCCCATTCGGGCGTGGCCGAAAACATAGAGGTCATCCGCACGCTGGACCTGCTGGTGGAGTCCATTCCGGAGGTGGAGTCGGTAGTGGGCAAATGGGGGCGGGTGCGCTCGGCCCTGGACCCGGCGCCCATTTCCATGTACGAAAATGTGATCAATTACAAGCCGGAATACATACTGGACGAGGAGGGCCACAGAGTGCGGTTTAAGGTGGATAAGCAGGGCAACTTTGTGCGGGATGAAGCCGGCGAACTCATCCCCGACAGGCAGGGGAAGTATTACCGCAACTGGCGGGCGCACATTCATTCGCCGGATGACATCTGGCAGGAGATCGTGAATGTTTCCAAAATTCCGGGCATGACCTCTGCGCCCAAACTGCAGCCCATTCAGACGCGCCTCATCATGATTTCTACCGGCATGCGGGCGCCCCTGGGCATCAAGGTATTTGGCCCCGACCTCCAAACCATAGAGCAGGTGGGGCTGGAGCTGGAAAGTATTTTGCAGCAAGTGCCCAGTGTGTCGCCTGCTTCGGTTTTTGCCGACCGCGTGGTGGGCAAGCCCTACCTGGAGATTGCCATTGACCGGGCGGCCATTGCCCGCTACGGCCTGAGCATACAGGCCATGCAAGGCTACCTCGAAGGGGCCATTGGCGGCATGAAGCTCACCTCCTCGGTAGAAGGGCGCGAACGCTACCCCATACGGGTGCGCTATGCCCGTGAGCTGCGCGACCAGCCCGAAGCCCTGAGGGACATCCTCATCCCCACCCCTGCCGGGGCACAGGTGCCCCTGGAGGAACTCGCCAGCATCCAATATGTGCGGGGGCCCCAAAACATCAAAAGTGAAAACACCTTTCTGGTGAGCTATGTCATTTTTGATATGAAAGAGGGCTATGCCGAAGTGGATGTGGTGGAAGACGCCCAGCGGGTGATTGAGCAAAAAATCCAAAGCGGAGAGTTTGTGGTGCCTCCCGGCGTGAGTTTTAAGTTTGCCGGCAACTACGAAAACCAGCTACGCGCCAGCAAACGCCTCAGCATTGTGGTGCCCATTTGTCTGCTGGTCATTTTTCTCATTCTCTACTTCGAGTTTCGCTCACCGCTTACGGCAGGCATGGTGTTTACGGGCGTTTTTGTGGCCTTTTCGGGCGGTTTTCTCATGCTCTGGCTTTACGGGCAGCCCTGGTTTCTCGACTTTACGCTTTTTGGGGAAAATATGCGGGATATTTTCATGATTGGCCCGGTCAACCTGAGCGTGGCCGTGTGGGTGGGCTTCATTGCCCTCTTTGGTATTTCCACGGAGGATGGCGTGATTATGGGTACCTACCTGCGCCAAACCTTTGAGCGCGAAAAACCCCACAGCATCGCCGAGGTGCGCGAAGCCGTGTTGCATGCAGGCCGCCAGCGCATACGCCCGGCCATGATGACAGCGGCCACCACCATCATTGCCCTCATGCCGGTGCTTACTTCTACTGGTAAAGGAGCCGATATCATGCTGCCCATGGCCATTCCCACCTTTGGCGGCATGGTCATTCAGCTTATTACAGTGTTTGTGGTGCCGGTGCTCTACTGTGCCTGGCAGGAACGTAAAGTCAACAAATCTTCAAACGCATGAAAAAGTTCATTCTGTTTTGCCTCATGGCCGTGCTGCAGCAGGGATATGCCCAGGAAGCATTGGAAGGCTATTTCCAACTGGCTGCTGAAAACAACGCAGGGCTCAGGGCAAGCTTCAACCAATACCTGGCCAGGCTGGAGCAACTGCCGCAGGCAGCTGCCCTGCCAGACCCCCAGGCTGCCTTTCAGTTTTTTGTCCTGCCGGTGGAAACCCGCCTGGGTGCTCAGCGTGCTGGCTTGTCGGCCAGCCAGATGTTTCCCTGGTTTGGCACCCTGGAAGCCAAAGAACAAGCTGCTGCCAAAATGGCTGAGGCCAGCTACCAACAGTTTGTGGATGCACGCCTGCAGCTGCACTACCAGCTGAGCATGCTGTATTACGATGCCTATCAGCTCGAAGCGGCCATACGGCTGAACCAGGAGTACCTCCAGCGCCTGGCTTCTATCAAAAACCTGGCAAACATCAAGCTGGAAGCGGGAAAAACCCGCCTGGCAGACCTGCTGCGCATCGACATGGAGATCAATGCAGCCGAAGAGCAGCTGGCCAAACTGCAGGACGACCGCCTGCCCCTGCGGGCGCGCTTCGAAGCCCTGCTCAACCAGCCCCTGGGCGGGCCCATTGCCCTGCCCGACACCCTGTGGCAGGCCAGTTGGCTGATGAGTATGGACAGCCTCTCTGCAAAACTGCAGCGGCGGCATCCCCGCCTGCAGGCCCTGCACATTCAGCAGCAGGCCTGGGCTTTCAGGGCCGAAGCCGCCCAGAAGGAGGGCATGCCTTCCTTTATGCTGGGCGCAGGCTATGTGAATGTGTCGGCCAGAAGCGATGCCGAAATCCCCTCCAACGGGCGGGACATTTTCCAGACCCAAGTGGGGGTGCGCATTCCGTTGAGCCGCAAA
This sequence comes from Bacteroidota bacterium, assembly GCA_003696835.1. Lineage (GTDB taxonomy): Bacteria > Bacteroidota > Bacteroidia > J057 > J057 > J057. The sequence continues at coordinate 4,119 of RFHT01000797.1, read as the reverse complement.
AAGTACCGCGCCAAAGTAAAGGAAGCGGAACTGTACCAACAAGCGGTAGCCGACACCCAAAGCGACCTGGCCAGGCAGTTGATCGCCCAGGTAGCCAAAGGCTACAACGACTACCGCGACGCCCACAGGCGGCTGGAGCTATACCGCAAGCAAATCGTACTCACGCGCAAAAGCTTCGACCTGCTGATTCAGGAATACGCCGTGGCCGACAGTGATTTTGAGGACCTGCTGCGCATGGACCAGAAGCTGTTGCGCTTTACCCTGGAGCTCGAAAAAGCCCGGGTCGATCTCAACAAAAGTGTCGCTTTTTTACAGTATTTATCAGGTGAATAAACATGGGAAAAATGAAAAATATACTGGCAAACATCTCCAGCAGGCAAATCTGGCTGGGCCTGGGGCTCATCGCTTTCGGCCTGCTGCTGGGGCGCCTGTTCTTTGGCGGAACCGCCCACAGCGGGCATACCCTTGAGGAGGGACAACTGCACAGCACAGCGGCCCAAACTACCATCTGGACCTGCTCTATGCACCCCCAGATACGGCAAAACGAACCCGGGCAATGCCCGATATGTGGCATGGACCTCATTCCCCTGGATGAAAGTGGGGGAGCTGAAGTGGCGCCGGACGAGCTTCAGATGACCGAAGCCGCCATGCGACTGGCCGAGGTGCAAACCACCCGGGTCTCCAAATCGCCCCCGGAGCGGGAGCTACTCCTCAACGGCAAGGTATATGCCGATGAAACCCGCATTGCGGAAATGACGGCCCGCTTTCCCGGGCGTATTGAAAAACTATACGTCAACTTCAAAGGGCAAAGCGTTCGCAGGGGCCAAAAACTCGCCTCGGTTTATTCCCCCGAGCTCATCACGGCTCAGAAGGAATTGCTCGAAGCCATCAAGATGAAGGAGTATGCCCCTCAGATGTACCAGGCTGCCAGAAGCAAGCTCAAGCTGTGGGACCTCAATGAGGAGCAAATAAGGCAGCTAGAGCAGCAGGGGGAGCCTCAGATACATTTTGATGTGCTTTCGCCCCTTAGCGGCACGGTAACCATGCGGCACGTGGCCCTGGGCGACTACGTAAAGGAAGGTATGCCCCTCTTTGAAGTGGTGGACCTGCGCCGCCTGTGGGTGATGTTTGATGCTTATGAAAGTGATTTGCCCTGGATACAGCTGGGCAATAAGATTGAATTTACGGTACAGTCATTGCCCGGCCAGACCTTTAGCGGCAAGATCACTTTCATTGATCCCTTTATAGACCCCAAAACGCGGGTAGCTCGCATACGCACAGAGGTAAACAACCCCGGCGGCAAGCTCAAGCCCGATATGTTTGTACGGGGCAGGCTGTACGCCAAGCCATCGGGGGCGAAGGACGCCCTCATGATTCCTGCCACGGCTGTGCTGTGGACGGGCAAGCGCGCCGTGGTATATGTGAAGGTGCCCGGCCGGGCACAGCCTACTTTTGCCTACCGCGAAGTAAGCCTGGGAGAAGCTGCAGGCGATTTTTACATCGTCAAAGACGGGCTGCAGGAGGGGGAAGAAGTGGTTTCCTACGGGGCCTTCAAAGTTGATGCGGCGGCCCAGCTGCAGGCTAAGCCCAGCATGATGAATCCCGGAGGGGGAAAATCTGCTACCGGCCACCAGCACGGCAGCATGGCCGGCATGGACCAGATGCCGGCCCAGCCTGAGGCAGGCAGTGTGGACCCCGCCTTTGGCCAACAGCTCCACCAGGTGTATCAGCACTACCTGGCCATAACCGAGGCCCTGGTGGCAGATGATGCGGCGGCGGCCGCCGCCGCCGCACAGCAGGCGCTGGAGGCACTGAAACAGGTGGACATGAAACTGCTCAAGGGAGCAGCCCACCAACACTGGATGCAGCAACAGCCCATCATTCAGCAGGCGCTGGAACAGATGACCGCCACCGACCTGCAGGCCCAGCGCAAAGCTCTGGCTGCTCTCACGCCGGCCCTCTACCAAAGCTTTCAGGCGCTGGCCGCTCCTGCCGATACCATTTATTACCAGTATTGCCCCATGGCCGATAATGACCAGGGCGCTTTCTGGCTGAGCAGCCAGAAGGAAATAAAAAATCCGTACTTTGGAGCCAAAATGCTCAAATGCGGAGAAAACAGAGGCATTATTTCTCATTCATCTCAATAAATTCAAAAACATGAAAAAGACCGTTTTTTTTGCGATTATCCCGCTCTTTGCTATGCTGCTTACCTTTGGCCTTACTGCCTGCTCCAGCGGAAGTGAGCACGGCCATGAGCATGCTACCGAAGCTGCTGAGGAGGCTGCCGAAAAAACCGGCCCGGAATACACTTCTGCTTATGTATGCCCCATGCATTGTGAGGGCAGCGGCAGTGCCGAGCCCGGCAAGTGCCCCGTTTGTGGCATGGAGTATGTCAAAAACGAAGCCCACAAGGCCGATGGACACCAGCACGAGCAGGATGAAAGCCATGAGCATGGCGAGGACGACGGACATGGGCACGACCACGACCATGATCACCAGCATTGATCCTCCTGTACGAACAATCTTTTCTGATACCTCCCCGCTCCCTTGCGGGGAGGTTTTTTTCCCCAATATCCAAAAGCCGATTCATCATGGATGTTTCCGTTGGCCTGCGGGCCCTCAGCCAGGCAGATGCAGCCCTTACCGCCCAATGGCGCAATGACCCCGCCGTGCGCAGCTACTATGCCGCTTTTCCCTTTTATGTGAACGAGGAAAAAGAAACTGCCTGGTTTCAAAAAGCTCTGATGCAGGACTTTCCCTCGGTATATTTTGGGATAGAGTTGCTCCCATCCGGCCAGCTCATCGGTATGAGCAGCCTCCGGGATATGAGCTTTGTGCACCGTCATGCCGGGTTTGGCATCATGATAGGCGAGCCTGCCATGCGGGGCAAAGGTTACGGCAAAGCGGCCACCCTGCTCACCCTGGAGTTTGCTTTTGGCCAGCTCAACCTGCACCGGCTGTATTTGCGCGTACAAGAGCGCCACCAGCGGGCTATACAGCTCTACCGCAGCTGTGGCTTTGTGCAGGAGGGGCTGCTGCGCGAAAGTGTGTACAAGGATGGCGCCTACCGCGATGAGGTGCTCATGGGCCTGCTGAAGCGCGATTTTGTGCGGCCAGCATGAGGCAGGTGCATACAGGCAATGCTTTCCCCAGCTCAAAACTCCTCAAAGATGTGTAATTTGTTGCTGGCTTGATGTTCATCCACTCCCAACCCATTCTCACATGAAAACCTTCTCTCTCGCTTCCCTTCTCTGTCTGCTGGCCTGCCTGGCCTTTGGCCAGAATCAGCATCAGGGCCAGTATGTGTCCATCTTCGACGGCCAGACGCTCAATGGCTGGACTCCCACTAAGGAAAATGCCAGCTCTTTTTTTGTCAAAGATGGTGCCCTGGTATGTAGGGGCGGACGTGCCCACATTTTTTATACAGGCGAAAACGGCCAGGCCGATTACAAAAATTTTGAGCTTTCCCTCAAGGTGCGCACCATGCCCGGTTCCAACTCCGGGGTGTATTTTCACACCCAGTACCAGGAAAAGGGGTGGCCCACTGTGGGCTTTGAAGCGCAGGTAAACTCCACCCACAGCGACCCCCGCAAAACTGGCAGCCTCTATGGCATTGTCAACATCTGGGCACCGCCTGAAGTGAAGGAGCGATTTGTGGTGCGGGTGGACCAAAAGCAGGAAGTATTTGTGCTCAAGCCACAAGCCCCCTCTACCGACGGCGAGTGGTTTGACTACTACATACGGGTGCAGGACAACACCATCACCATTAAGGTAAATGGAGAAACCACCGTAGAATGGACCCAGCCCGAAGGCTGGGCCAAAGCGCGGCGCATTGGCCACGGCACCATTGGCCTGCAGGGCCACGACCCCAAAAGCGAAGTGCACTACAAGGACATTAAAATCCGGGCGCTGGATTAGCCCCAGCCCGGGTACAGATTTTGGCCCCCAAAAAAATGATGACCTGCAAAGATGAGGGGAAAATGGAGGGGGAAAATGTGTACAGGCATAAAACCGGCAGCGAATATGGCAATCGCATAAAAAATTAAGAGCGAAAAATAGCTTAACTTGGGCAAAGAAGCCATGTCCCAGTAGCAAGCCCACCTTCCGGGGTATCAGCTC
>RFHT01000123.1 GCA_003696835.1 Bacteroidota bacterium | reverse complement strand
TTATTGTTTTTTTTCACCCTGAGGGTGCTGAATAGTTGCGAAATTCGTATCAAAGATAAACGATTGATAATCAGGGTTTAATATCCCGAACTCACGTTAAATAGCAGTTTGAGCCAACTTTACCCAACAAGCTTGTGGGAATATTGTTATTTTTGCAGGAACCCTTTTGTTTGGGGTACCAGTAACCATAGAGGAACTTATTTATGAATGAGATCAGAATAGACAGCATTGAGTCAGCCATAGAGGACATACGCAAGGGCAAGATGGTGATCGTAGCCGATGACCGCGAGCGCGAAAACGAAGGAGACTTCATCATGGCAGCGCAGTTTGCTACGCCGGAGAGCATCAACTTCATGGCCACCTACGGGCGGGGACTGATATGTGTGCCCCTGGAGGAGCAGCGCTGCGAGGAGCTGGAGCTGGAAATGATGGTGGGCAAAAACACCGAATTGCACCAGACGGCCTTTACCGTGAGTGTGGACTACATTGGCCACGGCAATACCACGGGCATATCGGCCCACGACCGTGCACGCACGGTACAGGCCCTCATTAAGCCCGAAACCCGCGCGCAAGACTTTTGCCGGCCGGGGCATATTTTTCCACTCAAGGCCAAAGCCGGCGGGGTGTTGCGGCGCGCCGGCCATACCGAAGCGGGGGTGGACCTGGCCCGCCTGGCCGGCCTGGAGCCGGCCGCGGTAATCGTAGAAATCATGAACGAGGACGGCAGCATGGCCCGACTGCCCGACCTGCGAAAGGTGGCCGACCGCTTCGACCTCAAACTCATCACCATAGAAGACCTCATCACTTACCGTCTGAAAATGGAGTCGCTCATCGAGCGGGAAATATCGGTGGACATGCCCACCGAGTTTGGCGACTTTGAGCTCATTGCCTACCGCCAGCTCAATACCGACGAGCTGCACCTGGCCCTGGTAAAAGGCAGCTGGGACCCCCAGGAGCCCGTGCTTACCCGCGTGCATTCCTCTTGCGTAACCGGCGATATTTTTGGCTCCTGCCGTTGCGACTGTGGAAAACAACTGGCCAAAGCCATGAAAATGGTGGAAGCAGCTGGCAAAGGCGTGGTGCTCTACATGAAGCAGGAAGGCCGGGGCATAGGGTTGCTCAACAAACTGAAAGCCTACAAGCTGCAGGAAATGGGCCGGGATACCGTGGAAGCCAACCTGGAGCTGGGCTTCAAGATGGACGAACGCGACTACGGCATAGGTGCCCAGATACTGCGCGACCTGGGCGTGCGCAAAATGCGCCTTATGACCAACAACCCCACCAAACGGGCAGGCCTCATTGGCTATGGCCTGGAAATTGTCGAAAATGTGCCCATTGAAATTACTCCCAACGAACACAATGCCCACTACCTGCTCACCAAGAAGCTGAAAATGGGCCATGCCATCCTGAACGGGCAGGAGGAGGTAAAAAAAACCAAATAATCCTGCTGGAGTAGGGCAGGGACATCAGGGGTTGGCCTATCTCTTCCCCCAGTAAACGGTAGTCCCCGATTGTTCATCTGATGGCTGTGAGCTATCAGATGAATAATCGGGGATTTTCGAGTGGGAGACTCCGGCTGCAACTTGGGTTATTGCTGCAGGATCCAGCCTGCTTCCTTGCCCTGGCTTTTGAGGGTTTTTTGAAAAGCTTCTACCTCAGCCCGGTTGGGGGCACGGTAGATGGCCACGCGATAGCGGTTACGGCTGTTGGGCGTAGGCTGTAAAAGGTATGTCTGGTAGCCTGCCTGTCGCATTTCGGCCATAAACTGCTCGGCAGAAGTTCGGTTTTTAAAGCTTCCTCTGATGAGGTAATACTGCTGGCCCGAAGGGATCGAGCGGGTAAGTTCTCCCCGTGGAGCAGCCAATTCATTGGCCGGGGCAGCCCCGTGCCTGGCCAGTATCCAGCCTTTGACCTTTCCTCCCCGCCTGAGGTAGGAGGCATAGGCATCAATTTCCCTTTTGTCGTGGGTAAAATAAACAGATACGCGGTATTTGTCCGACTCCTCATCGGGCAGCAAAATGAGCGTTTCGAAGCCATCGGCCTGGAGTTCTGCGGCGTGGTTGTTGGCTGTTTCAAAGTCGGGGTGGCTGCCAGCGATGAGGTAATAGGTGATATTGGGGTCAATTTCTGGGTTGGAAGTGGTAGCAGGCGGGCTGCTCTTAGAAGCGGAGGCAGCCGTAAGGGAGCGGGCCGTGGTTTGTATCTCTGCGGCTGCGGCTGCGGCAGGTGCCTGTGTTTTGGCCGGCGGCGGGAGGGGCTTTTCTGCGTAAATCCATCCGGCCTCCTTGCCCAGCCGTTTGAGATTGGCCTGAAATGCCTTCACCTCATCGCGGTTTTTGGAGTGGTAAACCGAAACGCGGTAGAGTTTGGTTTGGCTGTTGGGAAATAAGGTTACGGCTTCTATCCCTTCGGCGGCGAGCTTGCGTATGTGTTGGTCGGCCTGCTCAAAGGTTTTGAAGCTGCCCACAATCAAATGGTAGGTGGTGCTTTCTTGCTGTGCCTGTAAAGTATGTGCATACATCAAACACACGAACAGACTTAAGCAGATGTGAAAAAAATGAATCCTTTTCATAGGGAATGATTTTGTGGTGAGGTTACTGAAAATAGTCGTTGAACAAGTGTAGGTACTTCTCAGAGCCCACTATGCTTATTGAACGCGATTTGGCACATTTTGGTTTTTTAAAACATAGTAAAGACCAACAAAAAAGCACGGAGAAAGAGGTGAATCTGTCTCCGTGCAGGGTTTCCGATTTCATGTATGGGTCTTCAATCACGATCAGAAACAATGGTAGCTGAATTAATTGGGAATTTCTTCAGAAAACACCCAGACGCCCTCATACCCATTTTTTCGCAGCTGGTCTCTCATTTGCAAAGCCTTGCTGCGGCTGGAGGATTTGAAAATGGCTACCCGGTAGGGGATGGAAGTTCCATCGGGCGGGTAAAGGATAACGGGCCGGTAGTGAGTCGTTTTTTTGAGTTCTTCTACCTGCTGGCGGGCTTTTCTTTCGTTGGTGAAGCTGCCCATAATGAGGTAATACATTTTACCTGAGGTGAGTCCCCGCGTATGCTGGCTTTCCTGCAGGTTGGTATCCAGCACGGAGATGTCCATTACGGCCTCTTTTTCTTTTTCGGAGGACTCGCCACGTGTATTTCCAAGCCCCCGGGAAGCAAAGAGCTCATCGGCGGGCAGGGTTTCTATGGTTTCATCGCGGCTGGGCTCTACCTGCTCAACGTTGGGCGTTTGCAGGCGGGCGGAGGGTGCAGACTGGGCCGAAGGCGCAGCAGCAGTACGGCCGGGCTCAGCAGAAGCCAGTGGGGATGTATCTTCCTGGGCGGGAGCAGGAGTATTGGCTGCCGCCGCAGTTTCTGCATCAGTAAGGGTAGCAGCCTCTTCTGGGGCTTGTTCAGCTTGCTCAGCCAGCAAGGATACCGGCATTTTCACACCCGTGGCAAGGCTGGCACGCCCCTGGCGCGCGGTGTAAATGATGGAAATGCCCAGCATAAAAATGAGGCCTACCATGATGACGGGCTTGAGGGCCGAGGTGGAGGCCGGCTTTGCGGTCTCGTGGCCGTTGCTTTCTGCCACATCCATCACGCTGGCACTTTGGTCTATATCAGCGGGTTTGCCAGGTGTGGCATATTGCACGGGCTGCAAACCAAAATAGTCGTCGGAAAAAATGCTGCGATTGGGGTAGCTGGCACTGAAACTCAGCTTGCCTTCGGCATTGCGCCTCAATTGGCCAATTTCAGCAATTTCAAACTTGCGGCGGGTTTTCAGGGCATGGGTAATGGTCTGGCTGATGTCCGAAACGATCTGTTCGGCTTCGCCTTTGCCCATGTGAATGTTATTGGTGAGATAGCCCGTAAGCAATAGGGACTCATTTACTTCCGGGTCAAACTCAATTTCGAGCACCGGCGGATGAACTTCCCCCAGTTCCGAAGCAATTTGGGCAGCACGGTGCACCTTGCGAAAGGTACCCACACGGGGGATAGCAAAGGCATCGAGTTCCTTAAAAGCGCTTCGCAAGTATATATCGATGTTGGGGTTCATTAAGTCTGAATGTAAATAAGGTGTTTGTTTACATTATTTATGCAAAAATGATGCCTATTCATTTAATAAACAAAAGCCTCAAACAAACAAGCCAGTTTGGGGAAGCTCGCTTTTGAGGAATACTTCAAATAATAAACTTATTTCTCTGTAATTTTATTATAGTAAAAGGGGCAAAAAATGCCCCTTTACGAAAATTGAATATGCACATTGTCGTATAATCAGCCCAAAGTGCTAAAAAATAAAGGTAAGCCCGCCTCCAAAAACGAGGGGCCGTTCGGGATAATTGTACCACCTCTGATAGTTTCCGTTAAGTATATTATCCGCTCTAAGATAGACAGAGAAGCGATCAATGACCCTGTAATCTGCTGATAATGAAAGATTAACAAATGTACTCCGGTCGAAGATGTTGCCATCCTGGAACTGACTCACCGGCGTTTGGCTATAGACATTCATGTTGCCAATCAGGGTTAATTTTTTATTCCACACGTATTCAACATTTGCATCTATGCGCAGAGGCGGTGCGTGAAAATTTTTCTCCACAGTGCTGGTTTTATAGTTGTTGAAATTGAGGGCACCGCCAATTTTGAGGTCATGGCTGAGGTCATAGTTGACCTCGGCATGCACGCCCACCACCGTCATGAGGGAGTCGTACATGGCCGCGAAGTAGGCACCTCCCACGGGCGTAAAGTAAATGAGGGGATTTTGCACGCGTTTGTAATAGACTTTGGCGGTATAATCAATTCGCTGGCCCACATTGCCTTTAATGCCCCCGTAGATGTTGAGTTTTTCGATGGTGGGCTTAATGTCCACAGTATCATTGAGGTAGGGGTTTTCAAAGATCATGTCGTAATAGTGGTTGTTGGTCATGCCGGAGGTGACGCCGGCAATCACGCTGAGTTCTTCGGGGAAGAGGGCAAAGCTGGCCTCAATATTGGGGCCGAGGTTGGAGAAGGCCGTGCTGTCCACTTTTTTCTTGAACCTGTTCCAGGCAAAGCCCAGCTTAGCCTGGAAACCCTGGCTTTCGTAAACGAGGGCCGGGGCAAAGCCCAGGAAGGAACGGTTGAGTTTTTGGCTGCCAATTTTGCCCGAAATGAGGTTGATTTCAGCCTTGACATCCAGCGAAAAGTCTTCGGTAATGTAGAAGCCGCCGGTGGGCAGCAGGTCAATGTGGAACTCGCGGTTTCCGCGCAGGCCGTCGTAGTTTCTCAGAGCCAGGCCCAGGTCGTAATAGTAGGGCAGGTCGGGGTCGTCCAGACTGGCAATGCCGGCCTTCACATTCACGCGGGTGAAGCTCATTTTGGCGGAGTCGGGATTTTGGGCAATGGTGGCCGTATCGGCATAATTGTAGTAGGCCGTATTGTACATGTGAAAGAGGCCGTAGAGCTTGAAGGCATCACTTTGAATACTGCCATTGAGGGTGCCGTAGTCCTCCCTGAACTTTCGAAACTCCAGCTTGTCTTGCTCTACGGAGCGGTGGGTGAAGTTCAGGCCATAATCTACGTTGTAGTCTTTCCCATTGTTGAGGTATAGCTGAAACAAGGGACTGACAAACCTGCCTATGCCAAGTTTGACCATGTTGTGGTAGAGGGCTTCCTCTTCCGATTTGAGCTCAATAGGCATGGGCTCTGGCGGGGTGGGTTCGTAATCGGTTTCAATCTGAAAGTCTTTGGACTCGTAGCGCAGGTCTTCCGTTTCGGGTTTGGGCAGTTTGGCCTTGGGGGGGTTCAGGGGTGGTTTTTCACTGCTGATCACATCCTCTATGCGCTCATTTTCAAGCACGAGGGTGTCCTTCCCGCCCAGGGGGTCGTTGGTCTGGGCGAGGCCCTGGCCCGCCAGGGCAAAACCCATGATGAATAAGGCGATATATTTCAGGGATTTCATTGTATGTGAATTAGTTGGTGGTCAATCAATTGTATGTAAGGATATAGGTATTAATTATTGCCGTCATTATTGGGCACAGAAGCTCCTTCGGCCTGGCGTTCTTCTTCCAGAATTTTGTCGAGTTTTTCGCGTGCCTGCTGTTTGATGTCGTCAAAGGGCGCTTCGTTGATGAGGCTTTCCAGTACGCCTTTTGCCTGGAAGGTATTGCCCAGGGCATAGTCGGCATCGGCTACGACGAGGAAGGCTTTGGCCCGCCAGTAGCTGTCGGAGGGGTAGGTTTGCTTGAGGTAAAGAGCAGCGTCCTTGGCGGCTTCATACTGGCCTTTGTCGTAGAGGATTTGGGTAATCCAGTACTGGCTTTGCTCGCCAAACTGGTCTTTATTTTCGGCTTCAATTTCGGAGAAGGTTCTGAGGGCGCCATCCAGGTCGCCCAGGTAGTACTGGCACTCCCCAATTTCTACCTTGGCCTTGTTGACAGCGTAGAGGGTGGCTTCGGGGTTGGTGGTAATGCCTTCCAGTACAGCCATGGCCTGGCGGTAGTCGCCCATGGCCTTGTAGCACTTGGCAATGCCAAAGTCGGCCTGAATGCGGTTTTGCTGTGCATCGGCCGTAGCCCTGAGCTCTTGGTAGAGCTTGAGGCTGGCGCCGTAGTCGAGCTGTTCAAATTTGATTTCGGCAGCTTCGAGCAGGGCCGTACTGGTAAAGGGGTTGCGCACGGTGGGGGAGTACACCGCCTGGTAGTCGCGCAGGGCGAGGTCGAGGCGGTTGAGGGCCTTGTAGGA
>RFHT01000796.1 GCA_003696835.1 Bacteroidota bacterium | reverse complement strand
GCATTGGAGAGGTCGCATTTGTAGGTGCCGTCGGGCAGGTCTTTGAGGCGTATGCGGGCGCGTCTTTTGGTGCCTTTAAAAATGAAGTCCTTTACGGGCTTGCCGCCGGCGCTGTAGATGGTAAACTTGGCTGGCTTGTTTTTATAGGGAATGGCCATGCGGATGCGCATCACATTTTTGTTTACTTCTTCGGGCATTTTCACAATGGCCGGTTCTATGAGGTTGGCATCGGCTCGCTTGCGTATCCACCTCAGCAGGAGGAAAAGCAACAACAAAGCCAATAGGCCTCCCCCTATAAGCAGGGCGTGCTCCCGGGCCAGGGCCTGCCAGTCGAAGGCAGGGGAGGCGGGCAGGCTGGCGGGGTCTATCATGCGGTAGCCGGCCATGCCGTCTTCCACGAATACATGGGGCAGCTTGAGGCTGAGCTGAATGCTGCGTAAGCTGGTGTCGGGTTGTGGGGCAGGGGAGAGGTAGGTGAGCTCGTACATCAACTGCCGGGGGCGAAGAAGCTGCTCAAAAAAATCAGTGAGTGCTTCGGGGCTTTCGGCCAGCAGGTACTGCCCGCCGCTGTTTTGGGCCAGCTGCAGCAGCAGGGAGTCGGGCTGCGGCTCCAATTGGGCCAAATATATGGGGATCTGCAAGTGGGTGAGCAGTTGCAGCAGGGAGTCGGGCGTGTGGGTGGAGGCGCCGCTTTCACCTGTGGTGAGCACCAGCAGGCTGGTCTGGCCAGTTGGATAATACTGCAGCACCTGCAGGGCCTGTAGCATGGCGTCGTACAGGGCCGAGCCCCCTTCGGCGCTGATGGCATCAAAGACCTTGGGCAACTGCGCGGTGTTGCCATCCATTTCTGTATTTACATCCACTTCACCGGCAAAAGCCATGAGCATCACCGAGTCGTGCCGGGGCTGCAGCCCGGCCAGCCACTGCATCAGGGCCAGCTTGGCAGCCTGCAGGCGGCTGGGCAGCCCAGCCGTGTCCTCGGCCGCCGGATCGGCAAAGGCACGGCCCATGGCGGCGCCATGGTCCAGCAGGGCGATGGAGTAGGAAGGGGGCGTAAGGGACTGGGCCTCCAGTTGTTGCAGGTTTACCTCCTGTCCGTCTTCCCGTACTTCAAAATGGGAGGGCTCCAGGGTCAGGGGCGCACTGCCGGCAGGGGTGTTTACTTCCACCCGCAGCCGTATTTCGGGAAAAGCGCTGGTGTCCACCTCTACGAGACGGGCACTGGCCAGGGCTTCGCTTTCTACCACGGCTGCCTGCTGGGCCCGGGCTTGCGTACCCAGGAGCAGTGCCCCAACACATAACAGCACCAGACGTATATAGTCGTTCATGTACTACCAGATAAAGATCAGATGTTCACGCTTCAAATGTTACGCCAAAGTAAAGGGTTTTTATTAACTTGACCTCATAAAATACACAGAATCGTTGGAAAATCACGTCCAATTATCCAAAATTATCAATGATCCGGTTCATGGGTTTATTGAAATCAACAATCCAAAACTGCTTCAAATCATTGACAACCAGCTGTTTCAGCGGCTCAGGCGCATCAAGCAGCTGGGCCTGGGCTCCCTGGTCTATCCCGGAGCAACGCACACGCGCTTCAGCCACGCCCTGGGCGCCATGCACCTCACCCGCCAGGCCATGGATGTACTGCGCAACAAACAGGTGGACATCACCCCGGAGGAGTACGAGGCCACCCTCATGGCCATTTTGCTGCACGATGTGGGACACGGCCCCTTTTCGCACGCCCTGGAGCACGCCCTCATTCCCAACCTGCGCCACGAGCAAATGAGCCTGGCCTTCATGCAGGCCCTCAACCAGCAGATGGAGGGTGCCCTGGAGCTGGCCATTGCCATTTTTGAAGACCGCTACCCCAAAAAATTCCTCCACCAGCTGGTTTCCAGCCAGCTGGACATGGACCGCATGGACTACCTCATACGCGACAGCTTTTTTACTGGCGTGGCTGAGGGAATAGTGGGCATAGACCGCATCATCAAAACCCTCAATGTGTTTGAGGGACAGCTGGTGTGCGAGTCCAAGGCCATTTATTCGGTGGAAAAATTTGTGGTGGCCCGCCGCCTGATGTACTGGCAGGTGTATTTGCACAAGGCGGCTGTGGCAGCAGAGTGCATGCTGCTGAGCATTTTGCGGCGGGCCCGCGAGTTGGTACACCGGCAGCAGCCCCTGTACCTGGACGAAAACCTGGCCTTTTTTTTCCACCACAACATCTCCTCCGAACAGCTGGGCGAGGAAGTGATGAGCCGCTACCTGCAGCTGGACGACAATGATGTGGAGTTTCACCTCAAAAAGTGGGTGGGCCACCCCGACCGGGTGCTGGCTGAGCTGTGCGAACGTCTGCTAAGAAGGCGGCTATTGAAGGTGAGAATGAAAAAACGGCCATTTCGCCCCAAAAAGCTGGAACTCTACCTCAAACGCTACATGAAGCTCAAGGGCTATACAGCCGAAGAGGCGGCCTATTTCGTGTTTAGCGGCACCGTCTCCAACCAGGCTTACCTCAAAGAAAGCGAGGAACCCATCCTGATTTTGACCAAGGAAGGCCGGCTGCGGGAGCTGCCCAATGAGTCGGACATGAAGAACATCAGTGCCCTATCCAAGATGGTGGTCAAGTCCTACCTCTGTTTTCCCGGAGAAATCCGTGCAGCCGGGGAAAGCTGAGGGGGGGCAAGCAGG
>RFHT01000795.1 GCA_003696835.1 Bacteroidota bacterium | reverse complement strand
TCCTTTTCAAGGAGGAGTTGGAGGTGGTTAATACATTTCATTGAAAATGAGCAACTTACAACAATTGTTTTTTTTACCCTGAGGGTGCTGAATAGTTACTAAAAAAAATACCATTCTCCATGTCAAACCATCTCTCCCGGCTTTTTTCAGCCTCCAAAGCCATCATCGGCATGATACACGTGCCGGCCCTTCCGGGCACGCCCCGCTACGGGGGCGACATAGGGGCCATCATCAAGCAGGCCGTAAGGGAGGCCCGCCTCTACCAGCAGGCAGGCATCAGGGCCCTGGCCATAGAAAACATGCACGATGTACCCTATATAAAAGGGCCTGTGGGGCCGGAGATTACGGCCATAATGACCCGCCTGGGGCATGAGGTGAAGCAGGCCAGCGGCCTGCCCTGCGGCATACAGCTGCTGGCCGCTGCCAACTGCCAAGCCCTGGCCGTGGCCCAGGCCGCAGGCCTGGACTTTGTACGGGCCGAGGGCTTTGTGTTTGGGCACCTGGCCGATGAGGGCTACATAGACGCCCAGGCGGGTAAGTTGCTGCGCTACCGCAGCCAAATCGGAGCCGAACACATTCCCATTTTTACCGACATCAAGAAGAAACACAGCGCCCATGCCCTTACGGCCGACCTGGACGTGGTGGAAACGGCCCGTGCAGCGGCTTTTTTTCTCAGCGATGGCCTCATCCTCACGGGCGCTGCTACCGGCCGGGCGGCCAGTGTAGCAGAAATAAAGGCCGTAAAAGCGGCTGTGGACCTGCCCGTGCTGGTGGGTTCGGGCATCACGGCGGAAAATGTAGGGGATTATTATGCGTGCTGCGACGGCTTCATTGTGGGTTCTTACTTCAAGCAGGGCGGCCATTGGGCCAACGGCCTGGATGCTGGCCGCATCCAACGCTTTATGGAGCGCATCGCCCGGCTCGAAGCAGAGACACCGAATTAGCCATCCCGCTCTACCGGGCACTCAGTCAGCCAGCGAAGCTTTCAGTATAGGCAGGGCGTTGGGCCCTTCGTTGAAGAGCAGGTCCAGTATGCTCAGGTTGGCTTCAAAGGGCCCAAACAACTGGGGATATTCCAGGGGAATGAACCAGGAAGGCAACTGCTGGCGCCGGGGCTCAAAGGCCTGGCGGTAGTCGTGCCGGTAATGCCCGGCAGGCTGGTAGTGGGTGGTGGTGCTGAGCGGAAGGGAGATTTTGAGCATGCCCAGGAGGAGGTGCAGGGCATGCAGGAGGAATTCTGGTAAAAACTCCCATTGTCGTTCGTACAGGGGCCTGAGCAGGGGGGCATAGTGCTCGTAAAAAGGGGCACTGCCGTAGGCTGCCCGCAGGCTTCGCCAGTGGTGGCGCTGCCATTTTTCCTGGTAGGAGATGCGTTTCTGCTGCAGGGGCTGCAGGCTGCCCCTGCGCTGAACGGGAATGACCAATGGCATCACCCCCTGAGAAGTTTTGATGTACATGCGCGAGCTGTAGGTTTGCTTTTTGTAGGGCTGCTGCACCTCCAGCAGCAGTTGGGGCTGCTGCACCGCAGCCGCAAACCAGGCTATGGGCGGGCAATAGCAGAGCGGAAATACGTTGGCTGCAGGATCCGTTTTCATGCAGCTGCAAAAATATGCTTTTTTACCGCAAAGGCCAATACCGGGGGGTATTGGCCTTTGGCGACATTTATGTCGCTCCGGCTTATTCGGCAGTTGTTTCTTTGGTCAAATGCTCTTTTTTGAGGCTGTTGATGGTTTGCTGGTGACTTTTCAGGGCTTTGCGGGCCATCCGCAGCTGTTTGCGCTTCTCATACCAGAAGGGAAACCCCATAAAGGCCATGATGAGCATGCCGGCCAGCAGGGCTGAGACCAGCGCCAGCGCCATGGAGCTATGAAATTCGAAGAACAAAAAATTGATGTCCACCTGCTGGGAGTTTTGCATAACAAATAAGGCTCCCAGCAAAGCGATAATCAGGCCAAATATGAATGATGCTCTCATTGGATAAATGTTAGGGTAAAAATATAAAATACGCATTTTTTTACTCTCCCGGAAATGAGACGTGCATTTGTCACTAAAGGTCACACCGAAAAAAATAATATTGGTGGTTTTGCTTCGTGTTGATTATATTTAGTTGAGCGCAACACAAGCGGGAGCATCTTATTTCACAACCGTACGCTATATTTATGTATAAGCTATTTTCTGTAAGCATTCTGTTCATTCTTTTTCTGCCCAGCCTGCTATTTGGCGTGGAGCAGGTTTCTTTTTATATGGATATATGGCGATACCAGGGCCTGAAGGGGCATACCTATGTGGCTTCCTATGCCGAGGTGCTGTTTTCCATTGATGGCACTACGGTAGAATACCGCATGGGCAGGGACAGCATGTACCAGGCCAGTGTAAACATTCACATGAGCCTCACCCGCGTAAGCGAAACCGACACGGTCGAGGTATTTGAGGATGATTTCCGGCTGTGGAGCCTCAAGCTGCCCGACACCACCCTCGAATCGCGCCGCTCGCCCTACATTTATATGCAGGACAACCCCCCTCCCCTGCAGCCGGGCCACTATGTGCTGCGGGCCACGGTGAAAGACAGCTTTGTGGATCATGGCAGGGAAAGCAGTGCCATACGCGAATTTGACATACTGGCCATTTCGCCCAAAACGTTTTCCTTCAGCGACATCAAGTACTTTCTTTTTGAAAGGGAAAGGATCAAGCCCCAGGACGCCTCATTCCGCAAGTTGAGAAAAAACTTTGTGCCCTTTGTTACCAATGGCTACTTCTTAAACCGCGACTCGCTCAAATTTTACCTCGAGATTTACAATGTGGACCAGATTCTGCCTCAGGGAGCCGACTACTTCCTGCGTGCGCGGGTCATTCAGAATGGCCAGCCCGTAAACTCCATCAGAGAGGTAGTGCTAAACAAGTCCAAGGTCATTTTGCCCTTTAACCATTTTGATGCCCAGCTGGACATCAGCGTGCTGCCCTCTGGCACCTATTACCTGCAGGTAGAGGTGGTGGACAACACGCAAAACCAGAACCGCACCCTGCGGCAGACCAGCAGGAAGTTTCATGTGATCAACTCCCGAAAGGATCCGGGTTTTGATACCTATACCAAGAGCAATTTTGGGGCGGATGTGTTTGCTGAGTACGACGAACAAGAGCTGAACACCTATTTGCGCACCCTTATTCCCATCAGTACTGAGCAGGAAAAAAGGTTTATCCAAACGCTGCTGCGGCCGGTTCCCCCTCCCAAAAACCGTAGTGACGACTTTTTGCTCAACCTGTTTTCTGGCAACGCCCCCCAAAAAGAGCGCTTGCGTCAGAAACGCAACTATCTCTACAGTTTCTGGGAAAAACGCCGGGAAACTCCCCAGCAATCGGTGGCCAGCCTGTGGAATGCCCACCTCACGGCGGTAAAATACTGCAACCAGCACTTCACCTCTGAGCTGCGCGAAGGCTGGCAAACCGACCGCGGCCGGGTATTTCTCAAATACAAGGTACCCACGGAGCTGAAGCAGTTTCCGGCAGAGGCCAACACGGTGCCCTACGAAATATGGCGTTACGACCGCCTGGACCAGCAAAGCAAGGTGGAGTTTATTTTTTACGACCCTGAGCTCACGGGCGAGTACCTGCTGCTGCACTCCACCAAGTACGGCGAGCTGCACAACCCCCGTTGGCAGGAACAACTGCTCAACCGGGGTCGCATTCCTGCCGGGCTGGATGTAGAGGGCAATAAGCGTCAGCTGCGCAACAACCCCCGCTAACCTCCAAACTCCGTGCTGAGCTTACAGCCAGAGCTTAGGTCGGCTCAAATCACGTTTGCCCGCTCAGGGATATTTGTGTAATTTAGTTGACCATTATTGAAGCGTCATTTAACACCCTTGGATTATGTTTAATTTTTCTGATATGATGGGGAAGATCAAGGAGATGCAGGACCGGCTCAAAGAGGTGCGCGACCAGCTCGACAACATTGTGGTGGAGTCGGAAGCCGGTGGAGGGATGGTGCGGGTAAAAGCCACGGCCAACCGCAAAGTATTGAAAATTTCCATTGACCCGGACATCATCGACAAGGAGGACCCCGAAATGATGGAGGACCTCATCACTGCTGCGGTAAACAAAGCCCTGGAGAAAGCCGAAGAACGCGGGCGCGAAGAACTGCAGGGTGCAACCAAAGGCATGATGCCCAATATTCCCGGATTGGACTTGAGTAAGTTTGGGATGAGCTGAATATGGGGCCAAAAGTAGCACTCGTCATTCTCAACTGGAACGGTCGGCACTGGTTGGAAAAATTCCTTCCTTCTGTAACAGCTTCGGTGTATGAACCGCTCGAACTCATCGTAGTGGACAATGGCTCCACTGACGACAGCCTGGCTTTTTTGCAGCGTCACTACCCTCAAATCAGGCGTATTGCTTTTTCACAAAATTACGGATTTACCGAAGGGCACAACAAGGTACTGCCCCACATAGAGGCGCCCTACCTGCTGTTGCTCAACAGCGATGTGGAGGTGCAACCCGGCTGGATTGCTCCTCTGGTGGAGGTGATGGAAGCCGACGAGCGGGTAGCCTCTGTACAGCCCAAGGTGCTGGCCTACCACGACCGCCAGTACTTCGAATATGCCGGCGCAGCCGGTGGCTACCTCGACCGTTTTGCCTATCCTTTTTGCCGGGGCAGGGTGTTTGATGTAGTGGAAAAAGATGAGGGGCAATACGACCAGCAGCAGCAGGTATTTTGGGCCACTGGCGCCTGTTGCCTCATCAGGCGCAGCGTCATTGATGAGATCGGGCTGTTTGAGCCCCGCTACTTTGCCCACATGGAAGAAATCGATTTTTGCTGGCGGGCCAAAAACTTTGGCTACAAAATTATGGCGCAGCCCGCCAGCGTGGTGTACCACGTGGGCGGCGGCGCCCTGCCACAGGGCAACCCGCGCAAAACCTACCTCAATGTGCGCAACAGCCTGGCTACCATGTACAAAAACCTGCCCGCTGCTGAAATACCCTTCAAAATAGGAGTGCGTCTGCTACTGGACGGCCTCTGGGGCCTGCGCTCGCTCATGCGTGGAGATTTTCCCACTATATGGGCCATCATACGGGCGCATTTTCACTTTTATGGTCATTTGCCCTACTGGCACAAACGCCGCAAACAAATTTACACCCTCAAAAAGCCCACCCGCCACCAGGCAGGGTATTTTCCGCGCAGTGTGGTATGGCAGTATTTCGGGCGTGGGAAAAAGACTTTTGCTGAGCTGATGAAAGAGAATGACTGAACTGGGGGTAAAGCGTGGACCCTGGCTGCTTCCTGCTGTATATGGCAAACTTCTTTGCTCCTCCTGTTTCTGTAAGCATATCCCCCCTGATTCTAGCTGAAATAAGCGGTACACTTGCCTGGCCACGCTGCACAAAAAAAATCTTACTGCAAAGCAATCTTGCTGCAAAGCATTGCACACTTCAAAATATGAACTTACAGTACAATCTGTTTATATTGAGGAATACTCACTATATGTTTTTTGTGGTAATTACTTATCTCTATTCATGTTGCTGGCTATACCATCCAGCCACAAAGACGGGAAATAAGTTTCCCCGGACTCCATACCTACAAACCATTTATTAGAAGTTTCATTTAAGTTGCCAGGCGCTGTTGGCCTGGCAATTTTGTTGTTGGTCCTCCAATATCTGGCATCCCCTAAACACATCCGCATGAAAAGGTCCTATTTGCTTTTGGTATTAGTTGGCGGCGCCTGCCTGCTGTGGGCCCGGCACACGGGCGCCGTACCCCGCCCTTATCAGGACAATGATTAACCAAACTCCTCTTACCCATGAACGTTGCCCCTTTTAAACTGGAACGCTACTTTGCGAAGTACGAATTTACCACCTGCTACCTCTTCTCCTGCTCCGACTGCGATGGTTTCCCCATGAGCTATGTACTGGAGCAGGCCACAGCAGAGGAACTGCAGTGGTGGGAACAGCTCAGGCTGGGCTATACCGAGTCGGAAGGCAGCAGCTTGCTGCGTGAAGCCATTTGCCCCTTGTATGAAAGCATCAGACCGCAGCAGCTAGTGGTGTCCTCGCCGGGGGAGGCCAATTTCATTCTGATGAACAGCCTGCTGCAGCCCGGCGACCACCTGGTGTGCATGCGGCCGGCCTACCAGTCGCTCTACCAGGTGGCCAGGGATGTAGGGGCCCAATTGTCTTTCTGGGAACCGGAGCCGGATAGCTGGCGGTTTGATCCCGACCGTCTGGAGAGCTTGTTGCGCCCCAACACCCGGCTCATCATCATCAATTTTCCCCACAACCCCACGGGGGCTTTTCCCTCGCCGGAGGAGCATGCCCGCATCATTGAGCTGGCAGCCAGGCGGGGCATTTACCTCTTTTCTGATGAGATGTACCGCCTGCTCACACATCCGCCGCAGGCGGAGATACCCGCAGTGTGCGACCGCTACGAGCGGGGCATCAGCCTGTGGGGTATGGCCAAGACCTTTGGGCTGGCGGGCCTGCGCATTGGCTGGACAGCCACGCATGATACGGAGGTACTGGCAAACATCTTGCGGTATAAAGATTACCTGAGTATCTGCAACAGTGCGCCCAGTGAGGTGCTGGCCACCATTGCGCTGCGGCATGCGCAGCGCTTTATACAACCCAACCTGCACAAGATTCTGACCAACCTACGCCTGTTTGAGGACTTTGTGGCCGCCCGGCCCGGAGTTTTTGAATTCATCCCGCCGCGTGCGGGCTCGGTAGGCTTTGTAAAGCTGCGCCTGGCGCAGCCTGCGCAGCAGTTTTCCGAAGCGTTGCTACACGAAACGGGCATCATGGCAGTGCCCTCGGAGATGTTTGAGTACGGCCAGCAGCACTTGCGGGTGGGCTTCGGCCGCGAAAGTTTTCCCCGCGTGCTGGAGGTACTGGGGCAGTATTTGCAGGGGTGAGTTCTGATTTCCGGGCCTGGGCTAAAGTATTTGCCTTGCTGTCCATCTTATATTTAGTAGACAAAATGTTGTTTTCCTTAATTATTGTTATTAAATTTGATTAAATGACATTTTTTTGGCAAATTTAATAGTTTTTGATTATGGAAACATTCGAAACCATTTTTGGGCTTTTATGCCTGGCATCCGTGGTTGTGGTCTTTTACTTGGTGTATAGAGGCAAGAAAACAGCCATGGAAGAGATGAAAGGCCAATTGGAGACCGCTCCCCAGCAGCCCGAAATCAGTAATGAAGAAGCTGCGGAAATCGCTCGATCATTTTTCCAGGGGTATGATGGCAAGGCTTATCGCAAATATGCAAAATATGTAGTTGACAATCGGGATTTACCTCTTAGCCTTAAACCCGAAGTCTGGAAAACCCTTGCTACTGCACTTTTTGTGGTAGGGCTGATGGTTACCGGTCTAGCCGCTGGTTTTGGAGCGGAGGGGGTGGTTTTCAATGCGATTCCCATTCCAGGTCCTCTTTTTCAATTGTTGCTGTTGGGTGTCATCATTGTCATGTTCTGGTATGCCGCACAAATGTGGATCAACCGGGACGCTGTGTTGGAGTTGGGACCTACTCACATGATGCTGAGCCTGGCCGATGAAAAATTTAGGATAGGCTATGGCAACTATCAGTTGCTTGTTACGCCCAACAATAAACAATTCACACTTGAATTCATGTCGAATCAGCAGGAGGTAGAAAAGTATAAAAAAATTATCCACTTATTTCCCAATAAAAAAATGGTACCCGTCTTGGTAACTAAAGCCATCGAGTACGGCAATTTTCACCATTCTACGGGAATGGACTAAAACCTAAAACCCGAATTAATCTACTGAAAATCAATATATTAACTCCCACACATATTTTCATTATGGGGAGGGGTAATACCGGCCAAAAGAAATCAGCATATTCCATTTTTAGCCACGAATGTTCGCCAGTAGAATGGCCAAGATATTTACCTCCTCAGACATTGTCCTGGCTGGCCTTCGTGACCTATATGCGCTTAGTGCGCGAATCAATCCAAGGCATTGCCCCAGTTGGCTTCGTGTTCTTCTTCGTGTTCTTGGTGCCCTAAGTGGCTCATCTACAAACTCCCTCCCCCCCTACGCCTTCACCGACTTGTGTGCACGTACGTATTCGGCCACTTTGTCGCCCACCTCAGAGGTTCCGTAATGCTGCTTGGGGTTGATGTCGATGGTTACGTAGCCTGCTTCCATGGCCTGGGCCACTGCCTGGCGTACGGCCTGGCTTTCGCTTGTCATCCCAAAGGCCGTTTCCAGCATCATGGCAGCCGAGAGGATGGTGGCCATGGGGTTGGCGATATTTTTGCCGGCGCCCTGAGGGAAGGAACCGTGTATGGGTTCGAATAGGCTCACTTTGTCGCCCAGGGAAGCTGAGGGCAGCATGCCCAGGGAGCCCGCAATGACGGATGACTCATCGCTGATGATGTCGCCGAAGAGGTTGCCCGTAAGGATGACGTCAAACTGCCGGGGGTTGAGGATCATCTGCATGGCGGCGTTATCGACAAACATGGTGTCGAGTTCCACATCGGGGTAGTGTTCGGCGGCCAGGGCCACCACGGTTTCGCGCCAGAGGCGGGAGGTGGCCAGTACGTTAGCTTTGTCCACGAGGGTAACTTTCCCCCTGCGCAGGCGGGCTGCTTTGAAGGCCCTGTGGGCGATTCGGTTCACTTCTTCACGGGAATACACGGCGGTATCGTAGGCAGTGTTGCCGTCTTCGGAGCGTCCGCGGGGTTTGCCAAAATAGATACCGCCGGTGAGCTCGCGGTACACCACAAAGTCCACGTCTTTGATGATTTCGGCCTTGAGGGGGGAGGCATCGTACAGCATGGGATAGCTCACCACAGGCCGTACATTGGCATACAGGCCCAGGGCTTTGCGCATGGCCAGCAGGCCCTGCTCCGGCCGCACTTTGGCCGAGGGGTCGTTGTCGTATTTGGGGTGGCCCAGGGCACCGAAGAGGATGGCATCGGAGCGCAGCAGCACCTCCAGGGTTTCGGGCGGGAAGGGGTTGCCGGTAGCATCTATGGCTACTGCCCCTACCAGGGCTTCTTCGTAAACAAACTCGTGCCCAAAGGAGCCGGCTACTGCATCCAGCACTTTACGCGCCTGGGCTACCACTTCAGGACCTATTCCGTCGCCGGGAAGGAGTGCAATTTTTTTCTTCATTTGTATGCTACAATTCTCAGTCGTTGATAATAAGCCACCCACTGACCATTTTTGTAGTGGGTGGGTTTGAGGATTTCGTTGGCGGTATGTATGATGGCCGGAATATCGTCCTGGGGAATGCCCTGCAGGAAGTACTGGCCAAACATGAGGATCCAGTCTTCTATGCCATTTTCGCCGGAGAGTTTGGTTTCCCGCTCAAAGTGCATGGCAAATTTCACTTCAAAGCCATGCTGCTCCAGCAGGCTGGCGTACTCGCCTATGGAGGGGAAGTACCAGGGCTGCACGCCGGCCTGCTCATGGTATCCTTTCCGGGAGAGGGCCTGGCGAATGGCTGAGATAATACCTTCTATATTTCGCTTTCCGCCCATTTCCAGCACCAGCCTGCCACCGGTTTTAAGGCTTTGGTACATGCGCTGCACACAGGCTTCTTGTTGCAAGATCCAGTGCAGCACGGCATTAGAAAAAATGGCGTCAAAACGCTCCTGGAAGGGCATTTCGCAGGCATCCATGAGCTCGAAAGGCACCTGGGGGTAGGCTTCCCTGGCTTTGGCAATCATGTCGGGGGAATTGTCGATGCCCAGCACCTGCCCGCCTCTGCGGGCAATCATCTGGGTGAGGTGGCCCGTTCCGCAGCCCAGGTCGAGGATTTGCTCTCCGGGCTGCACCTCCAGCAGGCGCAGCAGGTCCTCGCCAAAGCTGTACACAAAGTCGTGCTTGGCATCGTACAGGGCGGCATTCCACCGCAGGGATTTGCCTACATGACGCATTAGAATGTGATGGCTTTTTGTTCGTAAGCTTCAATTTCGGCTTTCAGGCTCAAAAGATAATCAATATTGTCATAACCATTGATCAAACACATCTTTTTAAATGGATTGATGTCGAAAGTCGTTTGCAGCGGGCTGTCCAGCACGCGCAGTGTCTGCTGCTCCAGGTCCACCTCTATGCGGGTATCGGGCTGCGCCTGTATGCGTTCAAACAGCTGCTGGAGGAAGCCTTCTGATACGGTAAGAGGCAGCAGGCCGTTGTTGAGGGCATTGTTTTTAAAAATATCGGCAAAAAAGCTGGATACCACCACGCGGAAGCCATAGTCGTAGATGGCCCAGGCAGCATGCTCGCGGCTGGAGCCGCAGCCGAAGTTTTTGCCTGCCACCAGGATCTGCCCCGAATAGGCCGGGTTGTTCAGCACAAAGTCCGGGTTGGGCTCATCGCCCTGGCGGTAGCGCCAGTCGCGAAAAAGGTTGTCGCCAAAGCCCTCGCGGGTAGTGGCCTTCAGAAAACGGGCGGGGATGATCTGGTCGGTGTCCACATCTTCCATGGGAAGGGGCACAGCGGTTGATATTATTTTTTGAAATTTTTCCATTGAAACATCATGATGACATTAGAGAAATGCATTATTAGAGAGACACATTTGAATGCGTCTCTACCCATTCGCGTATGTCGGATATGCGGCCGGTAATGGCAGCTGCCGCTGCCGTGAGGGGGCTGGCCAGGAAGGTTCTGGCGCCGGGTCCCTGGCGCCCCTCGAAGTTGCGGTTGGAGGTAGAGATACAATAGGCCCCCGTGGGGATTTTGTCCTCATTCATACCCAGGCAAGCCGAGCAGCCGGGGCCCCTGAATTCGAAGCCCGCTTCGCGGAAAATTTTGTCCAGCCCTTCGGCTATGGCTTGTTTTTCCACCTGCTTGGAGCCGGGAATCACCCAGACCGTTACATTGGGGGCTTTCTTTTTTCCCCTGACGAGTTGGGCCACCTGCCGCAGGTCTTCCATGCGGGCATTGGTACAGCTGCCAATGAACACATAGTCGATTTGCTTTCCTTTGAGGGGCTGCCCGGGTTGCAGGACCATGTAGCTGAGCGATTTCTCTATGGAAGCTCTGGCGCTGGCAGAGGCGAGCTCTTCGATTTGGGGAATGGGCTGGCTGATTTTGATGCCCATACCGGGTGTGGTGCCGTAAGTGACCATGGGTTCTATGTCGGCGGCGTCGAAGGTAAGCACTTTGTCGTAAGTGGCATCGGGGTCGGATCGCAGGCTTTTCCAGTAAGCCACGGCCCGCTCAAAGGCTTCGCCTTTGGGAGCATAGGGGCGTCCTTTGACGTATTGGAAGGTGGTTTCGTCGGGGGCAATCATGCCTCCGCGTGCGCCCATTTCTATGCTCATGTTGCAGATGGTCATGCGGGCCTCCATGCTGAGGCCTTCAATGGCCGTGCCGGCATATTCCACAAAATAGCCCGTGCCTCCGCTGGTAGAAATGCGCGAAATGATGTAGAGGATGATGTCTTTGGCCACCACGCCTTTCCCCAGTTGGCCATTGATCTCGATGCGCATGGTTTTTGGGCGGTTTTGGAGTATGCACTGGGTGGCCAGTACCTGCTCCACCTCGCTGGTGCCTATGCCAAAGGCCACTGAGCCAAAGGCGCCGTGGGTAGAGGTGTGGCTATCGCCACATACGATGGTCATACCTGGCTGGGTGATGCCCAGCTCGGGGCCTATGACGTGCACAATGCCCTGCAGGGGGTGCCCCAGCCCGTAGAGTTCAACACCAAATTCTTTGCAGTTTTTGGTGAGGGTTTCTACCTGGTGGCGGGAAAGGGCCTCCCGAATGGGCAGATGCTGGTCTTTGGTAGGCACGTTGTGATCGGCCGTGGCAAGGGTTTTGTGGGGACGGGCCACCTGCAGGCCGCGCTTGCGCAGGCCGTCGAAGGCCTGCGGGCTGGTCACCTCGTGAATGAAATGTTTGTCGATGTAAAGTACATCGGGCCCCTCAGGAATACGGGTTACGATATGCGCATCCCACACTTTGTCGAATAAGGTTTTACCCATTGTTAATAGCGTTGATATTCAAATTGCAAAATGGAGACGAAAGTGTTCAGCCTCCGGCAGTTGGTTTCATGCATTGGCTGCCTCTTTCACCCCTATGAGCTCCAGCAAATCTTGGTCTTCGATTTGTTTGCGTTCATCGGCCATGAGGAGGAAGCGTTTATAAATTTCATCGAGCTCGTCTTTGCCAAACATATAGCCCAGCCGTTCGAGGCGATGGCGCAGGGCGTGGCGGCCGCTGCGGGCCGTGAGAATAATTTCCGAGGAGGGCACCCCTACATCTTTGGGATCGATGATTTCATAGTTTTCGCGGTGCTTGAGGAAGCCGTCCTGGTGAATGCCCGAAGAGTGTGCAAAGGCATTTTTTCCCACAATGGCCTTGTTGGGTTGCACCGGCATATTCATCAGCCTTTCTACCAGCCTGCTCACGGCATAAATGCGCTCGGTGTTGATGTTGGTAAACATTTCCAGTGAGGGGTGGCTTTTGATGATCATGGCCACTTCTTCCAGGGAGGTGTTGCCGGCACGTTCGCCTATGCCATTGATGGTGACCTCTACCTGGCGGGCGCCATTGTGCAGGCCGGCTATGGAGTTGGCAGTGGCCAGGCCCAGGTCGTTGTGGCAGTGCACCGAGATCATGGCCTTGTCCACATTGGGGACGTTGTTCATGATGTAGCGAATGCGTTCGCCAAACTGCCAGGGCAGGGTGTAGCCGGTGGTATCGGGCACATTCACCACGGTAGCCCCTGCCGCAATCACGGTTTCTACCATGCGGGCGAGGAACTCCAGGTCGGCCCTGCCGGCATCCTCGGCATAAAATTCTACATCGTCCACGTATTTGCGGGCGTGTTTGACGGCTGCAGCGCTCATTTCCAGCACTTTTTCACGCGTAGTTTTGAGTTTGTGCTGAATGTGGATATCGGAGCTGCCAATGCCCGTGTGTATGCGCTTGCGTTTGGCGTATTTCAGGGCCTGGCCGGCGGCGTCAATGTCTTCTTCTTTTGCACGGGAGAGGGCACAAACCACCGGCCTGCTCACGGCTTTGGAAATTTCCACCACCGATTGAAAATCACCAGGGCTGGAAATGGGAAAGCCCGCCTCGATGATGTCCACCCCCAGTTCTTCCAGGGCTTTGGCCACCTGAATTTTTTCGGCTGTGTTCAACTGGCAACCAGGAACCTGTTCGCCGTCCCGTAAGGTAGTGTCAAAGATGAAAACTTGTTTGCTCATAACAATGATGATGTAAATGTTTGATAGGTAGTCCTTGAAAACACTCAAAAACGAGCGTGGGGCTATTCTTTTGAGCGCTTCCATACAGTGGAAAAAGCCACTCCCGGAGTTGAGAATGGCTTATGCAGTGAATATTTTTTTCACACTTCTCAACGCCGACCCCCACAGGAGGCGAATAGAGCGAGTAGCAGAAGTGTGCGCAGTAAGGTCATAATTTGGCTTTAATGTTTGCTGAATACCCCTAAAAAGCGGCTTAAATCAGGTCCATTTGCCTGTCTGCCACAAATTTAAGCAATATTTATTAAGAACAAACAAAAGCTGCACTTTTTTCAGGGCAGCAGGGTAGCCTTCAGCTGGAACGCTTTGCAGAAAAGGCAAAAAGCCTGGCAGTATCCAATATTCCACCATGCGAACTAACGAACATTAGTTAAATCCCGCCTTCCAAAGCTACATGCCTGCGACATTGCCTTCAGCAAGGCATCCATTTAATTTTATTGGGCGAAAGTGCTGGGGTTTCCACCTGGTTTTATAACTTGCTTCTTTGAGTACACCCCTATGCTAGGACTTCCCTATACCCTCAGCGAAATTGCGCAGCAGATCGAGGCAATCGATTGTTTTCAGGGCCTGCCTGAATCCGTGCCGCTCAAATACGTCTCGTTTGATTCGCGCACCATTAGTCATGGCAGGCAAAGCATTTTTGTGGCCCTGAAGACGGCCAACCGCGACGGGCACGACTTCATAGCGGACGCCCTGCAAAAGGGGGTACAGCATTTCATTACGGAGCGCCCCTTGCCCTACCGGGAGATCAACTACCTGCTGGTGCCCAACAGCCTGCAGGCCCTGCAGCAGTGGGCTGCGGCTCACCGTCGCAAATTTTCTTATCCCCTCATTGCCATTACGGGCAGCAATGGCAAAACCATTCTCAAAGAGTGGCTGGCCACCCTGCTGGAAGCCCAGCTTCAGATCGTAAAAAGCCCCATGAGCTACAACAGCCAATTGGGGGTACCCCTTTCGCTGCTGCAAATGCACCCCCAGGCCGACCTGGCCATCATTGAAGCGGGTATTTCGCAGAAAGGAGAAATGCAGGCCCTGCACCAGATGATACAGCCCACCCTGGGTGCCCTCACCCACATAGGCGATGCCCATGCCGACGGCTTTGAGTCGGAGCTGGAGAAGCTGCAGGAAAAGCTCCGGCTTTTTGAGGGGGTTCATGCCCTCTTTACTACCTCCACCCAGTGGTGGGTGAT
The DNA here is from genome assembly GCA_003696835.1 of Bacteroidota bacterium. Taxonomy (GTDB): domain Bacteria; phylum Bacteroidota; class Bacteroidia; order J057; family J057; genus J057. The sequence goes on along the minus strand of RFHT01000795.1, from coordinate 5,147 downwards.
GGAGCAGTTGGAGCAGTATGCCCTGCCCCTCAAAACGGTGGGCAAGCTGGAAACTGACAGCCTGCAGCTACTCAAAGCCCGCGACGATGGCGAAAGCTGGGAGCTTCGACTGACCGACCACCTCCAGGAGTACGAATGGATGCTGCCTGTAAGTGGCAGGGCTGCCCTGGAAAATGCCCTGCTGGCCATCCTCATTGCCCGCCACCTGGGCATCTCCATGAAGGAAATCCAGCAGCGGCTGCTCATGCTCTACCCCGTGGAGATGCGCAGTGAGGTGATTTCGGACAATCCGGAGATCACCATTCTGAACGACAGCTACAACTCCGACCCCGATTCCATCCGCAATGCCTTTCGCATGCTGTCCAACATACGCGTTCACAAACGGGCGCGCATTATTTTGAGCGACATTCCGCATCTGGGTGAAAACCAGAAAGCCATACAAGCCGACATACTGTTGGAGGCCGAGGGACTGGTGGGCCGGCAGAATGTTTATACGGTGGGGCCGGTGTTTATGGGAATACGGTCTTACAAAGCTTTTGCTGACACCCAAAGCCTGCTGGAAAATTTGCGCTATGAGGATTTTCAGTACAGTACCGTATTGCTCAAAGGCGCCCGCAAGTTTGGGCTGGAGCGGGTCATTCCCTTGCTCAACCGCAAGCTCAATGCCAGCTGGTTTCGCATTGACCTGAACGCCCTGCACGCCAACTATCGCCAGCTAAAGGGGCGCCTGCCCACGGGGGTAAAGTGCATGTGCATGGTTAAAGCGGCCTCTTATGGCAGCGGCACCTGGGAGATTGCCCGTGAGCTGGAGCAGGCCGGAGCCGACTACCTGGCCGTGGCCTACACTTCGGAGGGCATTTCTCTGCGGCAGGCCCACATACAGCTGCCCATTATGGTGATGAACCCCGACCCGGCCAGCATCCCGGCCCTGGTACAGTTTGGGCTGGAACCCGAAGTGTACCGCCTCGACTTTCTCGACCGCTATGTGCGCGCCGCCCGCCTGGCCCAGTTGCAAACTTACCCCATACACCTCAAGTTTGACACGGGCATGGGCCGCCTCGGCTTTGAAGCCGACGAGCTGGACGAGCTGATTGCCTACATGGAGCAATACCCCGACATACAGATCGTATCGGTGATGACGCACCTGGCCGCAGCGGATGATGTGGAGGAAGATGTGTTTAACCAGGAGCAGATTCGCCTTTTTCTGAGCATGTATGAGCGCCTGCAGGAAGAACTGGGCATATTTTCCATCCGGCACGTGCTGAACACGGCGGGCATATTGCGGCTGCCTCAATATGCCTTTGAAATGGTGCGCATGGGCATTGGGCTTTACGGCATTCCCCCTGCCAGGCACCTGGCCTCAGCCAACCTGAAAGAGATTGGCAGCCTGCATTCCACCATTTCCCAGCTGCACCACTACCCTGCGGGCAAAAGCATAGGGTACGGGCGTTCACAATACACCCAGCGCCCCACCACCATCGCCACCATTCCCATCGGCTATGCCGATGGCATCCCCCGTGCCCTGGGCAACGGCCGCCTGCAGGCCCTGGTGCGCGGCCAGCGCGCACCTACTTTTGGCCGGATCTGTATGGACATGCTCATGCTGGACGTCACCGACCTGCCCGAGGTGAAGGAAGGCGACGAGGTGGTGATATGGGGGCGGCAAGGCGAGGCCTTTGTGTCCATCTGGGAGGTGGCCGAAGCCGCGGGCACCATTCCCTATGAGCTGCTGGTGCGCCTCAGCCCGCGCGTGAGGCGGGTGTATGTGCGCGAGTGAGCGGCAAGGGAAATATTTCACAAAACCAAATGCGCCTGCCACTAGTTGTTACAGCATACAGGTCTGGGAGCCAGCTTGGCTAAGCCGCCATTCAGGTGGAAGCCCCGGCCCGCATCATACTACATCATTTACTATGAAACGCGTCATTGTTATTGGAGCCGGCTTTGCCGGCCTGGCCGCAGCGGCTTTGCTGGCCAAAGCCGGGCACAAGGTGTGCCTGCTGGAAAAAAACGAACAGGCGGGCGGACGCGCCCGCCAGTGGAAACAAGATGGCTTCACCTTCGACATGGGGCCCAGCTGGTACTGGATGCCGGAGGTGTTTGAGCAATATTTTGGGCTTTTTGGCAAACGTACGGCCGACTTTTACGAGCTGCACCGCCTCGACCCGGGCTACCGGGTGTATTTTGGGCCCGGAGATGAGGTGGATGTGCCCGCCAGTATGGCGGCACTGGAGGAGCTGTTTGAGTCGCTGGAGCCAGGCAGCAGCCCCCGTCTGCGGCAGTTTTTGCAGCAGGCGGCTTACAAATACGAGGTGGGCATGCGCGACTACGTGTTTCGCCCTTCGCTGAGTTTGAAGGAGTTTATCGACTGGCGGCTGATACGGGAGAGCTTTCGCATACAGCTGTTTGCTTCGCTGAGCAAACACGTGCGCCAGTATTTTTCCCACCCCAAACTCATCCAGATTCTGGAGTTTCCGGTGTTGTTTTTGGGCGCTACCCCTGCAAAAACCCCGGCCATGTACAGCATGATGAACCACGCCGACCTGAGCCTGGGCACCTGGTACCCCATGGGGGGCATGCACCAAATTGTGCGGGCCATGGTGGACATAGCTGAAAGTCAGGGGGTGGAAATACGGCTCAATACGGAGGTGAAGCAGATGGTGGTTGATGGCCGGCGCGCCAGGCGGGTGCTCACCAGCCAGGGGGAGTTTGAGGCGGATGTGGTGGTGGCCAACAGCGACTACCAGCATACCGACCAGCAGCTCACGCCCAGGCCCTACCGCAATTATTCGGCTCGCTACTGGGAGCGGCGCAGCATGTCGCCCTCCAGCCTGTTGTTTTTCCTGGGGCTGGACCGGCCTGTACCGGGCCTGAAGCACCACAATTTGTTTTTCGACAAGGACTTTGACCAGCACGCCAGGGAAATATACACCCACCCCCAATGGCCCAGCGACCCGCTTTTTTATGCCTGTGTGCCTTCCAAAACCGACCCTTCGGTGGCTCCGGCGGGTTGCGAAAACATGTTTGTGCTCATTCCGCTGGCTCCCGGTCTGGAGGACAGCGGGGAAATGCGCCAGCGCTACTATCAGCTGGTGATGGACCGCATGCAGGCCCTCACGGGCCAGGCCATAGACCAGCACGTCATATTGAAGCGCAGCTACGCCATGCGCGATTTCAAGCAGGACTACCACGCCTTCAAGGGCAATGCCTACGGCCTGGCCAACACCCTGCGCCAGACGGCTTTTTTCAAACCCAGACTCAAATCCAAAAAGGTGGACAACCTCTATTTTACCGGGCAGCTCACCGTGCCGGGGCCGGGCGTGCCTCCTGCCCTCATTTCGGGCCAGGTGGTGGCCAGGCAGGTGCTGAAGGAGGTGGGGCAGGAAAAAAAGGGGGTATTGTATAAAAATGTGGCAGGAGTTGAGTAACTTGGGCCTAAAGAATCAGTTGTCCAAATAGTGGTTGCATGTATATTACCCAGGTAGAAATTCAACATATACGGTCCATTCAATCGCTCAACATCAAATTCCCAGAAGATCGCCTGAGTGGCTGGCATGTCATTATTGGAGACAATGGTGCGGGCAAATCGTCCCTGGTCCGGGCCATTGCCATGGCCCTGGTGGGCCCATACGAAATCAAAGCCCTGAGGATTAACCCCCGCGATTTTCTCAGACAAGGCTCCACAGAAGGACATTGTGTAATTTGGGTTCAACAGCATCAGGATTATGACCGTCCCTCGGGTAAGGGTAAGTCTCAAAGTAAGTGGGATTTCCCCGCTGGTATAGGATTTCGAACTGCTAAAGGGAAAATTGGCACACAAGTAGAAGTAGAAGCAATAAAGCCAGATAAAAACCACAAAGTGATATTAGACCCTGAGAGATACCACTGGGGAAGTGGCAAGGGGTGGTTTTCGGCTTCCTTTGGGCCTTTCAGGCGTTTTACCGGAGGCAATCGCGAATGGGAGAAAGTTTTTTACAGCAACCCCCGGCTGGCTGCCCACCTTTCAGCTTTCGGAGAGGATGTGGCCCTGACTGAAGCCCTGGAATGGCTGCAGCAACTGCATTACAGAAGCTTGGAAAACCGCCAGGAAGAAACCCACATCCTGCAAAATATGCGCACTTTTATCAATACCGGAGAGTTGCTGCCTCACCGCACCCGCCTGGAAGAAGTGAGCTCTGAAGGGGTCTTCTTTGTGGATGGAAATGAATCCCGCGTTCCCGTCACAGAAATGAGCGACGGCTACCGGTCCGTTTTGAGCATGACCTTTGAACTCATCCGCCAGATGGTGGACGTTTACGGAGCTGAAGAAGTATTTAAAGAAATTAATGAGGGGAACCCCATCATCGACCTTCCTGGTGTGGTACTCATAGATGAGGTGGATGCCCACCTGCATCCCACCTGGCAGGTACGCATAGGCAAATGGTTTACCAGGTATTTTCCCCAAATACAGTTTATTGTCACTACCCATAGCCCCCTCATTTGCCGGGCAGCAGAAAAGGGAAGTGTATGGAGGTTGGCTGCACCTGGCTCGGGCCTGCCTTCTGAGCAGGTGAAAGGCACGGAATTAAAACGCCTCATATATGGCAACGTGCTGGATGCATACAGTACGGAGGTATTTGGAGAAAATGTAACCCGCTCTGAGGAAGCCCATGAGTTGCTGGATGAGCTGGCACATTTGAATAAAAAATCCATTAAAGGGACCATTAGTAAAGAAGAACAAAAACGACTTCAAGATTTGAGAACCATTTTCCCCACAGAGCCGGTCAAAGAATGATTCAACTTCCGAAGTTGCATATTAGCAATGCCGCCCGCAAAAGCCTTTCACAGTATCAGGCAGAAATCAACAGGGAGCAGGATTTTTCGACAAAGGTGGCAACAGCCAAACGAATCTGGCCTTTGAGGTCCCGTAGTGCTCCTTTTAGGGAAGTAAAGCAAAGACTCACAGAAATGTGCTCGGGCGCTAACAGGTGTTGTTATTGTGAAGACTCGGCTGCAGATGAAGTAGAACATATTTGCCCCAAGGATTTATTCCCCGAAAAAACCTTTGTATGGGAAAACTATCTCTATGCATGTGGACCCTGTAATGGCCCCAAAAACAACCGCTTCGCTGTATTGCATTCGGCCAATCAGCAATTAATTGAACTTAATGC
>RFHT01000794.1 GCA_003696835.1 Bacteroidota bacterium | reverse complement strand
CTATTAAATTATTCGCAATAATAAAAAATAATTTTAAAAAAATAATAAATTAAAGTAGTGTTTTATGAAAATATTATAATGTGTTAGGAAGTGGATTGGCGGGGGAAAGTAAAACCAATATAGCCCGTGGACCCAGCGAAATACACACAGCGGGCTGGCAGCTTCCGGCCACCAGCCCGCTGTTCAACTATGTACCCCCTACTCCACCCGAACGCGCATGCCTTCGGAATGGCTACTAAACTCAGGTGCATACATGCACTGTATGCTGCTGATGCCATTGGAGAACTCGCCTTGCTGGGTAGCGCGCAGGGGGTATTCAAATACATGGGTGCCTTTGGGCAACCGCTCGAAGAAAAAATGCGTAGCCGCATCCCGGGTGCTTTCGTAATAGCCCAGTCCCGCCTGATATTTGTACTGGGACAATACATTGAGGGGTTCGAAAGCTGCGGCCCGCATGTCTTTGAGGTGTACATACTCCATGTCGCGGTCCACCCGCAACTCAATGCGCACCACCACTTTATCGCCAGTGTGTATGGGCACCTCCGGGCTGATGGCCCTTAGCTGGGGTCCCTGCGGGGTGTTTTGTTCTACATACAGCTGCTTGCGAATAGAGAGGGGCGTTTCGGCAAAGGTGATTTTATCCAGCTGCTCGAAATACTGCCAGTAGAGGGCACCCCAGGCAATGCCCGGGTCTTTTTTGCTGAGGGTAATGCGGCCCATTTCCGGCTTGATTTCGTCTTTGAGCCAGGCAGTTTTGAAGTAACCCGTACCGGCTTCCACGCGGGCGTCGGCCCGCTGGTAGGGGTCTATGCGTTCACCACCCAGGCTAATATCCACCAGGGCCTCACTTTCCAGCCAGTCGGTGCCGCTGGAGAGCAGAGCGTTACAAGCCGCCACGGTGGCGCGGGTGGACTTCCAGTCGTTGGTTTGCTTGTTTTTGAGCAACCATATTTTCATTTCTTCCACTGAGCGGGTATCCTGCTCCACCTCTTCAAAGGCTTCGATCAGCAGGGCCTGCTGCTCGATGGGGGCCTGGTACCAGTAAAAGCCCGCGGGCTGCTTCCAGTACATGCCCAGCTCTTGGTTATACACGGCCCGCTCTTTGAGGGAAGCGAGAATTTCTCTGGCGGTTGTCTGCTCATCGTAGCGGTGGAACACCAGGGCCAGCATGCCCTGCATATAGGGGCTTTGCTCGGTCCAGTACTGCTTTGCCTGCTTGAAGTAATAGTCAAAGGCTTCCTGGGCGCCGCGAGAAACTTGCTGGTCGGTGAAAAAGGAGCGCATGTAGAGGTACTGGATCTGCATGGGCCCCAGGTGGTTGTCGTCCAGGTTTTTGGCGTAGCGCTTGGTACGCTCCAGGTCTTGCTGCAATTCGCTGTCGAGGTAGGGCAGGGCCTGTACCACCATTTGCGAAATTTCGGGGTTGCCCGAAGCGGCGCTCACGCCCAGCTTTTGCAGATGTCCCATGCCCGTAATGATGAGCTGGGTAATGTAGCGGCTGCGCTGCATGCCGGGAAACCAGGAGAAACTGCCGTCGTTGTTCTGCCGCTCATGCAGTTGGCGGTGGGCCTTGTCCAGTTCGTTGGCCATGCGGTTGAGGTCAAAAAGCATGCCCACGCGCCGCTTGCGCTCGCTTTCGTCCCGGGCATTGAGCACCCAGGGCGTTTCTTCCAGCAGCACGCTTTTGAGTTCCTGGTTTTTCTCCAGGTTGGAGAGCAGCGACTGCCGGGCCAGGGTTTCATTGACCGCCTGGTTTCGCCATTGTTCAAATACCTTACGGGTTTTGGGCGAGGAGTTGGCAATGTGGGTAGCCAGGGCATTGGCGTAATAGCGGCTGAATATCTGCTCGGTACACTCGTGGGGAAACTCCATGAGGTAGGGCAGGGCCTGTACGGCGTACCAGGCCGGATTGGAACTAAACTCCAGGGTGAGTTTCTGGTGGCGCAGGGTGGTCGAGCTGTTGTTGAGCAATTTGTCAAACACCAGGGTTTTGGTCTCATTGCCCCTGATAGCCAGGGGTTTGGACTCCGTTACCAGCATGCGGTTTTTCAGTACCGGCACGATGTTTTCCTCGGCATCGGAGAACTCGCCCGCTTTGGCCACCACTTGTGTGGCCACCACGTCCAGACCTTCGGGAATGCGGATCTGCCAGCTGAGCAGGCTGCTCTGCCCGGCAGGCACCACAAATTTCTGCTGCGCCTGGCCCAGCTCAAAGCGGGCCTCCACCGGCTGCATGGAGAAGGCATCCAGCAGCTTGAGCGCTGCCACCCCCGACAGCTCTGCTTCACTGAGGTTGACCACCTTGGCCGTAAACAGCATGCTATCGCCCTCGCGGAAGAAACGGGGAGCATTGGGTACCACCATCAGGTCTTTTTGGGTAAGCGTTTCCCCACTGATCTGGCCAATTTCCAGGTTCTTGGTATGGGCAAAACCCAGGAACTTCCAGCGCGTGAGGGCTTCGGGCATGGTGAAGTTGAGGATAATTTCTCCGGCTTCATTGGTTTCTAGTTGGGGAAAGAAAAAGGCCGTTTCGTTCAGGTTGCTACGCACAGGCACGCCAGCCAGCGGCTCCGCAGGGGCTTCTTCGGCTTCCATTCCCGCCTCCATCGCTTCGTCCTCAGCACCAAAAGAATCCGCCTCTGACACCACCATCTCTTCCAATTGCATGGCCTCAGCCGGATCGGCAGCGGGCTTGGCCCGCACTTTTTCGGCCATGGGGGCACTGGCTGCCATGAGTTGCACCGCTCCCCGGCGTGGGATGCCCCCAAAGGCATTCACCACCCCAAACCAGTTGAGGCGGTCGTAGGTGCGGGCGGGAGGCGATACGGCACGGGGGTTCCACTTTTCGGCTATGAGGCTGCTGGTTCCCACCCCAAAGCCGTCGTAGTGGTTCCAGTTGAGCTGCCGTGAAAAGGAGGGGTAAATGTTGAAGGCAAAACTATTGGGACGGAAGGCGTCCAGAGAGGCATCGTAAAGGGTGGCTACCAGCTCAGCCGCCACCTGTTCCCCTTTGGGGCCCGCAATCTTGAGCTTCCACTGCTCCTGCTGCCCGGGCAGTAACTCCGAGCGAAAGCTCATCCACTCCAGTTGCAGCTGTTTGTTGGTCCAGGGCACTACGATGGTTTGGCTGAATTCCTTAAACTCATTGTGCCGTATGAGACTCAGGCTGACGGTCACATTTCCGCGCTGTGCTTCAGTGATGGGCAGGCTGATGTGGGTGTTGTTTTTGCGCAAATACACCCAACGGTGATCCAGCAACTTGCCATCCTGCTCCAGTTCATACAGCACCCACACTTTTCGCTCAAAGCTGCCAATGCTGAGGGTTACTTCCTCCCCCGGCTCGGCCCGGGTTTTGTCCACAAATACCTGCAGCACCTCGGGCACGCGGGTGCGTTTGGCTTTGGAGTCGGTCAGCTGAAAGAATTTGACCAGCTCTATTTCTCCGTCGGCAGTATGGAGCTCCAGCTTGTACCAGCCCGGCTGCTGGTTTTTGAGGGCGCCCAGGGACAGGCTGCTGGCCGTGCCTGTATCAAAATTGCCGCTGAGTACTACTTCGCGGGTGTCCCAGAATCGGGGATCATCTTCACGTGCATACACATCGTAGGGAAATGCCTTGCGGTACTCGGCCTCTGAAAGCACATGGCTGTCCACCTGGGCCCACCTTCTGCTGCGAAAAACGTGGTCGGGCATGTTGAGGGCCGCAATGGTGAAACTGCCCTGCACAGGCTCAAACTGTCCGTTGAGGTTTTTGCTGCTGATGCGCAGGCTGTCGGGCTGCTGGGGGTCTATTTTTTCGGCCAGCTGGGCCTCTACTTCCAGGCTCACATAACCGGCGCGAATGGCCGTGCGGCCGCTGTGAGTTTCTCCCGTTATGTCCACCACATCCACCTCTACGCGGTAGGTGAAAATGGGCTTGCTGGCCGGCTCGATTTTTTCGTCGGGTATGGCGGTAAAACTGATGCTAAAGCGTCCGTTTTCATCGGTAATGCCATCGCCGCTGGCAATTTCACGTGCCGGGCTTTGGGGCATGGGCAGCCACCAGCGGTACCAGTAAGGGAAGCGGGCTTCGCGCAGCACGCGGTAGCGCAATCGGGCGCCGTCAATATTGGCCCCGGCATAGGATTTGGCCTGACCCGATACCTTTACCTCTTCTCCCAGGGCGTATTTTCCCTCCACCGGATTGATCACTACCTCAAATTTGGGGCGCTTGTATTCCTCCACGCTGATGGAGGTGTTGCCCCCCTCGGCCGAAAGGGTCATATTGCCCAGCAGCCCGCCCGAAGGAGCAATAAAGGAACCGTGCAGGGTGCCGTATTCATTGGTGGAGAGCTCTTGCTCGGCTATTTTTTGATAATTGACATCAAAAAACTCAACCTTGAGGTTGCGGTTGGGCAAAATCTGGTAGTTGTGCCCGCGCTTTTCCAGCACGATGGCCTTGTAGTAAATGGTCTGGCCCGGGCGGTAGATTTTTCTGTCGGTAAAAAAGTGTACGTACTGCTGAGCAGTGAGGGGCCGGTCCTCGTAGCCGTAGCCATAGAGGGTGTTGGTGCGGTAAGTTTCCCCCTTCCAGCTCATCTCCAGGGCATAGCGGCGGTAGTCGCGGGAGTTGGGAAAAGAAAAATAGCCGTCTTCTCCCGTCAGTATGAAGGTGCCCGAAGGCAGGTAGTCGTCGGCTTTATAATCCCAGAAGAGCTGCTGCACCCGCACCTTATCCAAAGGCTGGCCAGTTTCGCGATGCATCACATAGCCACCGAGCTGGCCACCCTGTACCCGGTGTACATAGCTGAGGTGAGTCAGCTGCAGTTGGGTATAGGCCAGGGCGTGTTCGTCTATGCTAAAATCTTCATGGTCGGATACCAGCAGCAGGTATTTGCCCGCTTTGAGGGCAGGTACTTTGATTTCGGTGCTGTGCTGCTGGTAGTCGCCTTCATCTTTGAGGGAGGTGGACCACTGCTGCAAGGGAGGGGCCTTGGCCATGAGGCGGGCTACTTTCTTGCGGTCGCGCGGTTTGTAAAAGCCGGGCTGGTCTTCTATGATGCGGCAATACACCTTCCCCAGGTTTTTGTAGTCGAGCCGTGCCCGGAAGGGCTGGCCCGGCACGCCGACGTTTTCTACCTGTACGTGCAGGCTATGACTCAGTATGGAGGTCTGGAGCTGACGGCACAGCTGGGCGCCCCTGCTCTGAGGAAATTGTTCGATCACTTCTTCGCAAATTTCCAGGGCTTTTTTGCGGTCCCAGCGGTAATCTTCCGATTCCAGGGGTTTATACTGAGCTGCGCGCTCGTTATAGAGGCTGGCAATTTCGTACTTTACTTCGGCTACAATGGGGTGCTGCCTGAACTGTACAGCCAGCCGGGCCAGGGCCTGGGCATACAGGCTGTCGGTTTGCTCGCCCAGGGCGTGCTGCCGAAGGTATTTGAGGCGTTTGAGCTCCGCATCTACCAGGGCCTGCACTTCCCGCTTTTGGTTGTGCAGGCGCAGCAGTTCCTGAAAAATGCGCAGCACCTGCAGCTCGCGCGAAAGGCTGTCGGCCGATTCAATCCTCAGCTTGAGGAAAGTGGGAATGTCCACCATCACTTCTTCGGCCCGCAGCTCAAACTTGTTGGCCGCTTCGGTTACCCAGGCCTCCGTGTTCATAAAGTACTCCAGGGCATGGTGGGCAATAAAATCATAAAGGGTAGGCCGGAATACGTCAGATTCTTTGGCTGTGAGGAGAATGGCTTCGAATTTCCTGACGGGAATTTGTTGCAGCTGTGTTTTGGGGGCCAGGGCTTCGAGGTAGAGGCGGGAAATTTCGGCATGAAACTGCTTGGGGTCCCCGCCCTGAAAATCAGCGGGCTGCTCTTCTACCTGGCTGCGGTTGAGGATTTGCCATCGGTGGACCTGGTAGTAGTACCAGTAGTAATCGGCCAGTAACATCTGTAGCAGACTGCGCTCGGGCACTTCAGCGGCTTCAATTTCGGTTTTCAGCATGGCCACGGTGAGGCTATCCGACTTTTCCGCTATTTCCTGCTGAAACTTGATGCGGTGTATCAGGGCTTTGATGCGCTGGTCGGCCAGGCCATCTTCCCTGGCGTGGGCATAAATTTCGTCCACCACCTCCAGGGCCGAACGGGTCATACCTTTTTTCTGGTGTTTTTCCACCTGTTTCCAGGCTTTGTCGTATTTATATGCTCCCGTTTGGGCATCGAGGTTTAGGCTCATAAGGATGAGGAATGTGAGGGCTAAAATATGATGGTAAGTGATCATTTGTGCAAGTGGGTTCTTTGGTGTTAATAAGTCTATATGGCCTTATAAGATACAGATTTACGCTTGTTTCCACAAAACAGAGGGGGAAGAATCCTCCATTTTTACGAACTTTAGACGCCTGATGGGGCCAGATGTCACATCTTTGGGTTGCAGCTGGCAGGCTGGAGCGCAGCGGAGATGCCATTAAGGTACTGGAGCGAAGGGGAAGTCCCTCAAGGGGATCGAAGCATTGAGGTACCGGAACAAAGTGGAAGTCCCACAGGGGATGGTAGCGCAGCGAAGATACCTTCGGGGAGATGCAGTTGCCAGCTGTCAGGCCCCTTCATCCTCATCAAAAAAGAGCTGCACACTTTGCACCTGGGGCATGGCCTTGAGGGTACGGAGAAGTTCGCCGCTACCCGAGCCATTTCTGAGGGTGATGTGGTAGTGGGCTTCCATCTCCTGCTCCTGCCCATACTGCCTGAGATTGACCAGCCGCACATTGCGGCAAAAGCGCTTGAGGTGGCGGCTCAGTTCCTGCTCCACCTCACTTTCCGGTGGCACCAGGTAAATGATCTGTAACAACAGCTGCCGTTTGGTGGTTTTGCCAAAATCTGTGGCTGCCATCAGGATAATGATGAGGCAAATGAACAAAGTAGAAATAAAGGCCACATAGGTGAGGCCCACCCCGGCTGCCATGCCACTGACCAGGGCAAAGAAAATAAACACAATGTCCTGGGTGTCTTTCACGGCCGTACGGAAGCGGATGATGCTCATGGCCCCCACCAACCCAAAGGCCCGGGCGAGGTTGTTGCCGATAACCAGAATCACCACGGCCGTGATGAGGTTGAGCAACACCAGCGCCTGTACAAAGCTCCAGCTGTAATTGGTACCTTTGTAGGTGTAGCGGTACACCAGGGCAATGAGTATGCCGCACAGCAGGGCCACCCCCAGGTGCAGCAGCAGGGTGCCGGGGTGGGTGCTAAGCTGGGTGATCTGTTGAAAATCCTGTATCAAACTGCCTGATGGTTTAGAAGGTGGAAAGGGTAATTAATTACTGTTTTTGCTCAAAATGCGGGATGGGATCGCCATATTTCCAGAGGCGGGCTTGCGAGCGCAGTTGCACAGGCCTTGCAAAGCGGCGGGGCAGTTGCAGGGCATCCACGCCAGCTACATATTTGGAGAAAGCCACTTTGCTCAACTGAAAACCTGCCATGATGGGTTTGAGCCAGCGGGGAAAATAGTGGTTGAACTTCACTTCTATGACGGTGTGGTGTTGAAATACTTTGCGCATAGACCGGGTAGTAAACAACTCGTCCAGGCCGGGAAAAGGATAGGCGCGTATGGATTTATCCAGGGTAATGCGCACATTGTTTTCGGGATTGCCCTGGCCGATGTAGGGTTCGCGCTCATAGCTTATGAGCACCACCGGCAGCAGTTGTTTGAGGTAAATCTGATAAAAAAACCTGCTGGCATTGGCCATGCCCTGAGTGGGGTTTTTATGGGCGTGTAGTACCCCGGCTATATCGCCCTGCCCAAAGAGGGCGGGTAGCTGCTCCAAGGGCAGGGCCACGCGAAATTTGCGGGTGGGTAGCTGATATTTGCGTTTGATTTCCAGAAAAACCTTTGCCTGGGGCTCGTATTCATTGTAGGCCCTAAGGCGTATTTTGTCGCGGAAGGCCAGCCCTTCCAGCTTTTCGTGGTACATGCTCCAGCGACAGGTATCGAAGTAAATGCTTCGTACGGTGTATTGCTGCGCTTCGCAGGCCGCCGCGTAGGGGTCCAGCTGCACATGGCTGGCAATGGCAGCCCGGAAATCGGGCAGCTTGCTGTTGTGAATGATATGCTTGTACTCGTAACGCAATGATTTCATACTTGATTAACCATTAAGCTTTTTCCGGCTTCCTGGTTAATACAACCCATAACTAAAAAGAATGAGGAAAGGCTTTAGCTGCTAAAGCCATGCTCCCTCCTGCCTGGCCAGCCACCATTTGAGGTATTGCCACAAGCTGACCGGGGCTCCCTTTACATGGCAGCGCAGCGGGCTGCCAATTTTTATTTGTTCTCCCGCCGGCAGAGGCAGCCGCAGCAGGCATACCTCCTCCTGCCCGAGGGGATAGACCCTGCTACAATTCAGCGCGAGCTGGTTCCAGTTGTAGCCCGGTGCATGCAGCTGCAGGCTGTCGCCCAGGGCAGCTACGGCAGGCAGGGGGATGGGCACTACCAGCACCAGGGTATCCACATTTTCCAGACACAGTATTTCATCCACAGAATCGGGGGGAGCGAGTTGGCCCGCGAAAGGCGCACGGAAGAGGTAGCGTTCTGCCTTGTTTTGCAGCACATCCAGGGCGGTTTGCTGGGCCTGCATGCGGGCCTGCAGCAGGCCAATTTCCTCGGGCCTTTTGCCCGTTTCGGCTACCAGCAGTTCGCTTTCGGCTATTTCCCGCTGAATTTGCGCCAGGCGGTATGCGTTTTCAATGCGCTCAAACTCGGCTTTGGGCACCACTCCGCTTTCAAAGAGGGGCAGGTTGCGCTCGTAGTTTTGGTGGGCCAGCTTGAGTTGTTCTTCGGCAAAAACCAGTCTGCGCTCCGCCTCCTGCACAGCGGCGGGCTTGCGCCCGGCGCGGCCCAGCTGCAGGCGGGCCCGCTGCACGGCCAGGTCTTCGCGCAGCCGCTCCAGCTGCCGTCTCAGCTCAAAAGAAGTGATCAGCAGCAGGGTATCCCCTGCAGCTGCTGCCTGCTGCCGGGTAAAGTCAACTTCCACTATATCGCCCCGCTCAAAGAGAAACTCCTTCGAGGGCAATGCCCGGCCGCTGAGGTAGTTATAGCCTTTGCTCTGAATGTTGCCGTTGGGGTAATGATAAACCGACCAGCGCTGAAGGGGATACACCTTGCCCCTTACCGAAACCGAAAAAGGAAACTCCAGCAGCAGTACCAGTGCCGCCAGCAGGGCCAACAACGCCAATATGTAGTAGGTCTTCTTCATTCAGGCCGGTAAAAAGTACCAGAATCGACAAATCGCTGCAAAATCCATTGGCTGTTCGTTCTTGGCAACCAATGATCCACCAAAGCTAAAATAAAAAAATGAAAATTAATAAGTCATTCCCTCCCGGCAGGTGAACCGGCCGTGGTTTTGCGTATATGAGCCATGTAAAGCCTGATTTTGAAGTAATCTATTTCACCATTGAGGTAATCAAACACCGGCTTTACGTTGGAGGTATAGCCCGTATTCCGTATGGCCTCATCTATGCGGCTGATTTCCCCTTCGTGCAGGTAGTCCAGCAGCTGTATATCTTCATGTCCGTTGGTGTAAAGGTGGGCCAGGTGGCCATAAATGGTGTTGGGGTGCAGTTCTCTGGCACGTGCCATCTCCTCTATGCTGTATCCCTTTCGGTACAGCTGGTAGGTAAGCAGGTAGGTGCCTCCCTTGGGGAGGTAGCCCTCTCCAGCCTGCTCCTGCTCTTCCACATAGTCGAGTATGGCCGTGATGAAAGCGGGGCCGTATTGCTGCCACTTGTGTTCGCTCACCCCGGCGATGGCGCGCATGCTGTGTTCATTGGTGGGGAGTTTGGATACCATTTCCTCCAGGGTGGCATCGGTAAACACCAGGTAGGGGGCAATGTCTTCCTGCCGTGCCCACTGCAGGCGCAGTGCTTTGAGGCGTTCGAACAGGCCTTCGGTAAACAACTGGGCTTTGCTCTTGGGTTTGGCGAGCTTTTGCTGCTGCCCGGCCCGCTTTTTGATGTCGGCAAAGCGCACCAGCTCCACCTTGCGGCCTTCAAAGAGCACCTCCCGGCTGGCCTGGGTGAGGCGCAGCACCTGCCCGGCACGGGCAATTTCCAGCAGGCCCATGTTGAGCATTTGCAGCAGGTATTGCTGCCAGTCGCCCGGAGGCAGGTCCCTGCCTGCCCCGTATGTTTTGATCTGGTGGTAGCCCTTCTCCATGATTTCCTTGCGGGCCGAGCCCCTCAGCACGTCTATGAGCATGCGCATGCCCACCTGCTCGCGCATGCGGGCAATGGCCGAGAGGGCCTTCTGGGCCAGTACGGTGCCATCAAAACGGCTGGGCGGGTTCTTACACACATCGCAGTTGCCACAATCCTGGCTGAGGTTTTCGCCAAAATAATTGAGCAAAATTTTGCGCCGGCAGATCTGGGCCTCGGCATACTGCTGTATGCGCTCCAGCTTGGCCTCCTTGATTTCGCGCTGGCCGCTTTCTTCGAGAAAGCGCCGGTGCAGCATCACATCGGCGTAGGAATAAAACAACAGGGTGTCGCTCTTGAGGCCATCGCGCCCGGCCCGGCCGATCTCCTGATAATAATTCTCTAAGTTTTTGGGCAAATTGTAGTGGATGATCCAGCGCACATTGGACTTGTCTATGCCCATGCCAAAGGCGATGGTGGCACAAATGATGGGAATTTCGTCATTAATAAAAGACTCCTGTATGCTGGAACGCGCCCGCGGGCCCATGCCCGCGTGGTAAAAAGCGGCATCTATGCCCTTTTCCTGCAGCTTGGCGGCCAGCTGCTCGGTACGCTTACGGCTGATGCAGTAAATAATGCCCGACTGTTGAGGGCGAAGGCGAATGAAGTCCAGAATCTGGCGGAAGCGGTTTTGCCCTGGCAGCACGTTCAGGCTCAGGTTGGGCCGGTCAAAGGAATCCAAAAATACCCGGGCTCCGTTCAGGCGCAGCTGCCTGAGAATGTCCTCACGGGTAAGGCGGTCGGCCGTAGCCGTAAGGGCCATGAGGGGGATGTGGGGAAACTGCTGCTTGAGAAAGGCCAGCTGGGTGTATTCCGGACGAAAATCGTGCCCCCAGGCCGAAATGCAGTGCGCCTCGTCTATGGCGATGAGATTGACGCGTATGCGGCTGAGAAAGGCTCCGAAATCGCCTGAACACAAACGCTCAGGTGATACATACAGCAACTTGAGCTGCCCGTCTATGGCCTGGGTCATTACCTCCTCCTGCTGCTGGTAGCTCTGGCTGCTGTTGATAAAGGCCGCTGCCACCCCGTTTTGGCGAAGCCCTTCCACCTGATCCTTCATCAGGGCAATGAGCGGAGACACCACTATGCAAAGCCCATCGTTTATGAGGGCCGGTATTTGGTAACAAATAGACTTGCCCCCGCCTGTAGGCATGATCACCAGCACATCCTGCTGGTCGAGCACTGAATCTATCACCTCGGCCTGGAGCGGGCGAAAACTGTCGTATCCAAAGTAGTGTTTGAGTGCCTGTTTGGCCTGTGCAATGGTCATGAAATATTCCTGTGAGCCTATAAAGGTACAAAGTTTCTCTTTCTTATAAAGGCGAAAAAAACAAATATCCATTTCCCGGAGGAGCTCAATTGGCCAAATTGTTTTACTACCTTTACCCCATGAAAACCTCCCATATCCAACTGGGCATTGCCCCCATAGGCTGGACCAATGACGACCTGCCCGAGCTGGGTGGTCAGATTCCCTTTGAGCAGTGCATCAGCGAAATGGCCCTGGCCGGCTACACCGGCTGCGAAGTAGGCAACAAATTTCCCCGTGACCCCCAGGTGCTCAAGCACTTCCTGGAGCTGCGGGGCCTGCGGGTGTGCAACCAGTGGTTTAGCTACGAGCTCACCACCCGCCCGATAAAGGAAAACCTGCAGCGCTTTGAGCGGCAGCTGGATTTTCTGCAGGCGGTGGGCGCCACCATCATAGGCGGAGGCGAGACGGGCAACAGCTGCCAGGGCAAGCCCCTGCCGCTCTTTGAGCACAAGGGCATGCTGGACAGTGCCTCAGCGTGGAACACCTTCTGCCAGGGCCTTAACGCCCTGGGTGAGGTGGCCGCAGCGCGGGGCTTCAAACTGGCATTTCACCACCACCTGGGCAGCTGCATACAGTCGCTGGAAGAAACCCTGCGCATGCTGGACCAAACCGACGAGCGCTATGTATGGCTCAATTACGACTGCGGCCATTTCTTTGCAGCGGGAGAAGACCCCGTGGAAGCCCTCAGGCAGGTGATCGGCCGTACGGCCCACGTACACCTCAAGGATGTGCGCCAGCCGGTGCTCAAGCGCATACACCAACAGCGGCTCAGCTTTCTGCAGGGCGTAAAGGCAGGCCTCTTTACCGTTCCCGGCGATCCTGAGGGGTGTATTGATTTTCCCGCCATCTTCGACCTCCTTCGCCAGGCTTCCTACCAGGGGTGGATCGTGGTTGAGGCCGAGCAGGACCCCGCCAAAGCCAACCCCTTTGAATATGCACTCATGGCCCGCAACTACATACGGGAACTCACTGGCTGGTGAGGGCGAAAGTCGGGCCTGTCGGGGTGTCAGCTCCGTAGGAGCCTGACCTTTGTAGCCTGTCGGCACATAAGCATTCTACAAGCCCCAGCGGGGCGACTCCTTCCATCGGTGGAGGTTTTGTGCCACCCCTGCGGAACTGGGATGGATGGAGGTTCCTTGTTCTACAAAGGTTTCGTCCCTCCGGGCCGGTCGCCGGACTAGCTCCATAAGAGCTTCACCTTTGTAGCCTTTCGGCATCTCCCTTCGTCCCTGATTTTCAGGCTGCCAGGCGCTCGCGCTGCAAAATCACCTTAATGGGTCCGGGAGAAGTAACCCGAAACGAGTGGGGGGTGTGGAGGGGAATCTCCAGATAATCGCCCTGCTCGAGGCGAATCACTTCCTGACCAAGATAGCAACTACAACTGCCTTCCAGCACCAGAAAACGCTCCAGCAGGTCGGTGTGTATTTCTTCATTTATGCCCTCCTTTACCCATACTACCTGGGTGTGGTAGGTGGCATCACCCAGGGGGTGGGCATGGATATTGTCAAAGGAAGCTGGAGGTGAGAGGTTTTTGACCCGTGCCTGCCAGTATGCGGGGTCTCGTTTTTGGCGCAAATGAGGGAAAGCTGCGGGCTCCGGCTCAAAGCCCAGCTGTTTAAACAATTTCTTTTTTACATGCCCGGGGGGAGATACCGCCTGACTGAAAGCGAGCTTTTCCAGGCTTTGCTCAAGGAGGGCAAGTTCACGCCGGATTTGCTCGTGCTGGCTCGCCCATTGCTGCACCTGCTCACGCTCCTGCTCCGTGGCCGTACCCAGCACATAGCTTTCAAGCAAACCGGAGGATATGATTGTTTGTATATCCATCCCCTGTTATTCCTGAAGTCGTTTTCTCAATACCCGTATAGCAGTACGGGCACGCGTCTTGAGCGTGCCCAGCGGCAAATTGAGGGCTTTGGCGGCCTCACTTTGCGTATAGCCCTGAAAATACAGCAAATCTATGACCTCCCGCAAAGGAGCATCCAAGGCTTTGACCTGCTCACTCACCCCTATGTGCTCTATGGGCATGCGGCTGCTCAGGGCAGCCTGGTTTTCATAAGAGGAGTCCAGTGTCTGGCTTTTTTGTGAGCTGGTAAATTGTTTGGACCTGCGGGTATCGATGGCCGTATTGCGGCAAATGTTCAGCATCCAGGTAAACAACCTGCCTTTTTGAGGGTTGTAGGACTCAATTTTTCGCCAGATTTTAATGAAACTCTCCTGAAGGGCATCCTCAGCCAACTTTTCATCGGGTACAATGCGCAATATTACCCCAAAAAGCGCCGGCGCGTATCTGTCGTAGAGGTACTCCAGCCCCTCCTGATCTTTTTGTTTGAGCAGGTCCACCAGTTGGTCTTCAGAAATATGTGAACCCGATAGGGTGGCCATATTGGGAGAATTAGGTTTGTGCGTAGCTTGCGGATGAATGTATTCCGCCAAGGGATAAAGTTATAAAGGGTTAAAGATAAATCCTAAATTATCAGGTAAATGCTATGTTTTTTTAGGGCTTTTCCCGGCATCTTGGGCCGCCGTTTTGTACTAAGTACAAAACGGCGGCCCAGGTCATCCTTGTAGAAGTTTGGGTTCAGAATCGTTTCAGGGCTGTTTGAGCTGCGGCTGCGAAGGCATGCTGCTGGTACTTGTTTTGCCTCATAGAAGCTTCCAGCTGTTGGCGG
>RFHT01000122.1 GCA_003696835.1 Bacteroidota bacterium | reverse complement strand
TTTAAGCAGGTTGGTGCTGAAGTGAAAATTGCAGTACACACAAGCTTTTCTGCAGAATGGAATATGTAGGTAAATGCCCGCCATGGCCCGGATTAAAAAAAATAGTAATTTCGACTTTCGAAAAATGGGGATAATTGATAAAATAACCAAATAGAAGGGTAAAACGTAATGCCCTATTGTTCATTAGCATAAACAAATCGCATGAGTTTGAAGGTGAAATACCAGGACCTG
Source organism: Bacteroidota bacterium (assembly GCA_003696835.1). Taxonomy (GTDB): domain Bacteria; phylum Bacteroidota; class Bacteroidia; order J057; family J057; genus J057. The sequence goes on along the minus strand of RFHT01000122.1, from coordinate 2,336 downwards.
GGCCTGATTTCCTACCAGCAGGCCTGGGACTACCAGGAGCAACTGCTACGGGCCAATGTAGAGCTGAAACTGGCTGCGGGCCGCCATGCGCGGCCCCTGGAGGTGCCTACGCAAAGCCATCTGCTCTTTTGCGAGCACCCGCATGTATATACCCTGGGCAAAAGCGGCAAAGCTGAACATCTGCTCATCAATGAAGCAGAACGGCAGGCCAGGGGCATTGATTTTTTCAAAATCAACCGGGGAGGCGACATTACCTACCACGGCCCCGGCCAAATCACAGGTTATCCCATTTTTGACCTGGAAAAACTGCGTACCGACCTGGGCTGGTACCTGCGTTCCCTGGAGCAGGTGATGATCAACCTGCTGGCCCGCTATGAGCTCAGGGGCGAACGCCTCAGCGGGGCTACCGGCGTATGGCTGGACGCCCAGGGCCCCAACCCCCGGAAAGTTTGTGCCCTGGGCATCCGCTGCAGCCGCTGGGTGAGCATGCATGGCTTTGCCCTCAACGTCAATACCAAGCTGGACTACTTCAACTTCATCGTTCCCTGTGGCATAGACGACAAGGCCGTGACCTCCCTGCAGGCCGAGCTGGGGCAGCACCTGAACATGCAAAGGGTGAAAGAACAGCTCAAAGAGGAGTTTGCCTCCGTATTTGGGCTGGAGTGGGAAGAGGAGGAGGTATGAGGGTATGCTGGGGATGAGAGGCATATTAAAAAGGGCAGGAATGTACTTCCTGCCCTTTCATTCAACTATCGGAACGCTTAAAAAAGCAGCTTACAGCTCCAGATACCGCAAAAACTCCTTGCGCGTTTCCATGTCCTGGAATTTGCCGCTGTATTCGGCCGTGACCGTTTTGCTGTTTACATCGCCTATTCCTCTTGAACTGACGCACAAGTGGGTGGCATCAATCAGTACGGCCACATCCTCAGTTTGCAGCACCCGCTTGAGCTCCTCGGCTATTTGCCGCGTCATGCGTTCCTGCACCTGGGGGCGTTTGGCGTAGTATTGCACAATGCGGTTGAGCTTGGAAAGGCCCACTACCTTGCCACTGGAAATGTAGGCCACGTGGGCACGTCCAAATATAGGTACAAAGTGGTGCTCGCAGTTGGAGTAAAACGTAATGTCTTTTTCCACCAGCATTTCCTTGTACTTGTATTTGTTGTCAAAAAGGGTTACCTCTGGTTTGTTGGCGGGGTTGAGGCCACTGAAAATCTCTTTGACGTACATTTTGGCTACCCGCTGGGGCGTTCCTTTCAGGCTGTCATCACTCAGATCAAGCCCCAGAATCTCCATGATTTGGCGAAAATGTTCGGCGATGCGTTCAATTTTGCTATCGTCGTCCACCTCAAAAGCATCGGGCCGCACAGGGGTCTCCACCGAGGTGGCTATGTGATCGTCTCCGATGTCGTCATGAAGCCCGTGTTTCCCTGAGTGGTGGCCACCACAGCCGTTGTGGCCGTGATGGCCGTTTTTCCCGTTGCCGTTAGTGGACGGGAAATTCCACAAAGTTTCGTTCGGTTTCATACAATTTTATGGTTAATTGAAATGTTGAATCCAGCTGCTCACGCAGCAGCCGGTAAATGACTACGGCAATGTTTTCTGCCGTGGGATTAAGTTGACGAAATTCTTCGGTATCCAGGTTGAGGTTTTTGTGGTCAAAACGTTGGATAATGTGCTCCTCAATGAGATCCTTCAGCACCTTCATATCGATCACATAGCCCGTTTGGGGGTCTATTTCCCCCACCACTTTTACCTCCAGTTCATAGTTGTGGCCGTGGAAATTGGGGTTGTTGCATTTGCCAAAGACCTTTTCATTCATGGCCTCATCCCATTCGGGATTGTGCAGGCGATGAGCTGCATTGAAGTGGGCTTTTCGATATACGGCTACTTTCATCGGTTTATTTAACGGGTGAGAGAATGGTATTGTTTAATATTTACCCGATTTTGTTAAACAATTTTTTCCTGATCCTGGTTGATTTAAGCGATGCGCAAGGTACTCATTAAAATCCATGAAAAACAGTCATAAAGCTTACAGTTCTACCTCTCCTTATACCAGTGTGCTCGTCATTGGAAGTGGCATAGCGGGGCTCACAGCAGCCTGTATGTTGGCCCATGATGGCTTTGAAGTTACGGTTTTGGAGCGCAATTGGTTGCCGGGGGGCTGCAGCAGTGCTTACCCGCGCAAGGGATATATATTCGAAAGTGGTGCCACCACCCTGCTGGGCTTGTCGGAGGGCATGCCCCTGCATGCGCTCTTCGCTCAGTTGGGCCTAAAGGTGCCCGCCCTGAAACTAGACCTGCCCATGCAGGTTCACCTGCCCAACGGGCAGCAGCTA
>RFHT01000793.1 GCA_003696835.1 Bacteroidota bacterium | reverse complement strand
TCCTTTTCAAGGAGGAGTTGGAGGTGGTTAATACATTTCATTGAAAATGAGCAACTTACAGCAATTGTTTTTTTCACCCTGAGGGTGCTGAATAGTTACGTTTGAAAAAAATATTCCCATTGAGGGATTTTCACTCCACTGCGTTTCATCCTGTTCCCTGCCCCCGCCTCCTACTCCACATCCTTCACGCATCTGAAGCCCACGTGGAAGAGTCCCGTTTCGGGGGTGGTGCCCGAGCGGCCCGACACGCGGTAGCCCCAGCAGTAGCTGGGGTCACACATAAAAGAGCCCCCCCGCATGACCTTTTCACTTTCGGGTTTGGGAATAAAATGGCTGGGATCGTTGCCATAAGGCAGGTACCAGTCGCTGCACCACTCCCACACATTGCCGCTCATGTCTTTGAGGCCGAGCGGGGTTTCGCCAAAGGCGCCTACGGGCGAAGTAAATTCAAAGCCGTCTTCCAGGGTATTTTCGAGCGGAAAATGCCCCTGCCAGAAGTTGGCTTTAAACACGCCGTTTTGGAAAATTTCTTCGCCCCAGCTGTATTTGCTGCGGCTGTTGGAGCCATTGCGGGCGGCGTGCTCCCATTCAGCTTCAGTGGGCAGGCGCTTGCCTGCCCATTTGCAGTAGGCCAGCGCATCGTTGTACGATACCTGAGTTACGGGGTGGTCGGGCGGAGCCGGGCCGTTTTCCGGCCCGCGCGGAAACTCCCAGTAGGCGCCTTTGTGCAGGTACCATTCGCCCGTTTCCATATTAAAAACCGCCGCATCTCCGTATTTTTCGGCCTGGGTGACGTAGCCCGTTGCCTGTACAAACTCCCGGAACTGCGCCACCGTAACCGGCGTAATGTCCATAAAAAACCCCCTGATTTGGCGCGCAATCACGGGCTGCTCACGCGCCAGCCCATCCTCAGCGCCTACAGCCGTGATGCCGCCAGGCACAAACACCATACCTTCCGGCACTGCTACCCCTTCGGGCAGGGTGGTGAGGAGGTCTTCTGTGGCAGGGGGCTTGCCTGTTGCAGCCACCTCGGGCTCATGATGTCCAGAGGGCATGCGTGCAGGAGTATTTTTTACGGCATGGGTACGGCTAAGGTCCAGGGACTCGTCGGAGGCCGAAACTACATGTGAAGCGGACTCGCTGGTGGGCTGGCAGGCCCAGCATACCGCCAACAGCAGCATATACACCACAGAAATGGGTTTCATCTGAAAAAAATTAGGTACAATCTTTTTTCAAGCTATAAACTGTCGGGAAAAAAAGCAAACTTCATAAGCTGGGGAAAAGTATTTGGATGAGGTATGGCTGGGCAATGGCTTCCCCAACTGGCGTCAAAAACCTGCTATTTACGCAAGCCGTAGGTGACCACAATTTCCAGGTTGATCGCGCGCATGCGGCCGCCACTGTAAAAGCCCTGCCCATTTTGGGGGTTGGGATTTTTGAGCACATTGGTGACCCCCACCACATAATACGCCCCGGCGCCTACCGTACCAAAGCCTGTGGGCAGGTTGATAGAAGCACCAAAAGGCAGGCTGAGGTAGAGCTTGTTGATCTGCTGGAGCTCGGGCTCCTGAAAGCCGCCGGCCTCAAATCGATAGCCCAGTATGTAGCCTATCTTGGGATTAATGCCTCTGAAGCGCGGCCCCACCTTGAAGTCCATTTCTATGGCTGTGAGGCCCGCATTTTGCCCCTTTTGAAAGTCTTGCATCACCGCAGGCAGGTTGGGAAAGCCCTTGTCATCAAAATTTTTATACACCACATTCACCCCCAGCTCAAAACCAGAGCGGGGTTTGTGGCTGCTCACAAATACTCCCAGCACACCCGTAGAAAACCATCCGCGAATGAGATCATTGTCCTGGGGGCGGTGAAAATGGTTGAGGTTGGAGGCAAAACGCAGCCCGAGCTGGGGCTGGGCACTGGCCAGGCTACCCAGGCTCAACAGCAGCAGCAAACTTATGGTGATACGGTTCATGCGGGCAGTTTTTTGGTTATCATACGAATGTCAGGGGCATGTGTTGGAGCCTGTGCAGTTGCTGCTTAGAGGAAGGGAGGGTACAGGTTTATTAGAGATGGAAAAAGGGGCCGTATGGACGGCCCCGTAAACATTATGTCTGATCGGTTTCCTTTTTGGAGCTTTCCCTAGATTTGAACAATTCCAGATAAACCGCTGCCCCCACGGCCAGCAGCAGCAGAATAGAACTGATCAGCGAGATCATTTCGCCCTTATAGTAAGCTTCAGGCTCAAACTTAAACTCAATGGTATGCTGCCCTGCCGGCACCACCATGGCCCGCAGTATGTAATTGGCGCGCAGGTGGCTGGCTGGCTGGCCGTCACATACACCTTCCAACCTTTGCCATCGTCATAGTACACCTCCGAAAATACCGCCAGCATATCCCTGCCCGTATTGGACTCATAAGTGAGGTGATTGGGTTTGAACTCCACCAGCCGTATGCTGGCCATGCTGTCGGGGCCGGGTGTAAAGCCTTCGAGCCGGTCGGCAAAACGCTGATCCACGATGGCCGTACGGCGGGGGTCAAAGTCCTCCATGGCCCGTATTTCCTCATCGGCATTGTTCACCATCTTTACTTCTTCTACAAACCAGGCATTGCCCAGGGCTGCGGGGTTGCGCAGGGGAGGCCCCTCCTGACTTACAATGAAGTAGCGCGTGTTCAGCATATTGATCACCTTCAACTGCTGCATCATGCTCTCAAAGGCAGAGTCGGAAGGCTGTGCCCGCATGAGGTTAGCAAATTTCTGGGTTTCGGGCTGCAGGTGATGATCGATCAGGTCCTGGTAGCGGCGTAGCTTGGCAGCGTGATAGCCGCCAATGTGTTTGTGGAAATAGGAAGTCATGGCCTCCTGGAAGGGATCGCCCCGGGTGAAATCCAGTACGCGGAAGTTGGGGTCCTGGTCCTGAAGAATGATCTTATCGGCTTCGGTAGGGGTGGCATAAGAAGCCTGGTAGCGATTCTTGCTCACAAAATTGCTGTTGTTGAGGTAGCGCAGGTTTACCGGCACCATGTCCAGCAAGATGAGCACTGCCAGCCCGCCTATGAGCAAAGGCGCCTGTATTTGCTTTCTGGCATACAGCCACAGCAGGCCTGCACTGAGGAAAATGAAGAGCGCAGAGCGCAGGGCATCGGCCCGGAACATGCGGATGCGGTCGGAGATGGTCGCATCCAGGAAAGGCTGTATCTGGGGAGAGCCGGGCTCCACGCCAAACATGCGGGCAATGTACACCGCATCGCTGGGGCGGGAGAAGTCGAATATCATGGGGCCCAGCAACGCAAAAAACAGCGCCAGGCCACCGGTGGCCCCCAGGGCAATGAGCAACTTGCGCCGCAGCTCCTCCCAGTTGAGCTGCTCCCGCTGACTCACCAGCCTGTGCAGGGCCAGGGCCCCCAGCAGGGGCATGGCCACTTCGGCAATCACCAGCATCTGAGAAGGCGCCCTGAACTTGTTATAAGCAGGAAAATATTTGAAAAACAGGTCGGTCAGCAGCATAAAGTTGCTACCCCAGGCCAGCGTAATGCTCATAACCGTGGCGCCCAGCAGCCACCATTTCAGTTTTCCGGGCACAATGAGCAGCCCCAGTATGAACAAAAAGCACACAATGGCGCCCACATATACCGGCCCCGAGGTAGGGCCTTGTGTGCCCCAGTAGGTGTACCAGTTTTTCACCACACTTTTGGCCTGGGCAGCGCCCACGCCCTGTTGTCTCAGGGCTTCATATACGGCATTTTGGCCCACATCACCCACCGTGGCCCCGCCGTGGAAGTTGGGAATGAGCAGGGTGAGGGTCTCCCATTTGCCATAGCTCCAGCTCAGAGCATAGTCCTTGTTCAGGCCGCTTTTGGCCTCGCCTTCCTGCCGGGCCTCCTGCAGCTCAGAGCTTCCGCGCATGGTTTCGGCTGCATATTGGGCCGTGGTCCATATCCTGCCAGCATTGGGGGCAATGCCCAGCAGGGCCGCCAGCAGCAAGGCCCCCGAAGCTTTGGCAAAAGTGGGGAAGGTACCGCTGCGGATGGCATCCACCCCAAAAAATATTCCCAGCAGCAGGATGGCCATAGCCAGGTAGTAGGTCATCTGGAAGTGGTTGGCATGAATCTCCAGTGCCAGAAAAAAGGCCGTGAGGGCACTGCCCAGCAAAATCTTGCCCCGGTAGGTGAGCAATATGCCCGCCAGCACCGGCGCCATGTAGGCGATGGCATTGGCCTTGGAGGTGTGGCCCGCCGACTGTATGATGAAAAAATAGGAGGACAAGGCAAAGGCCAGCGCTCCAATTCCACTCACCCAGGGGTTTACCCGCAGGGTGAGCAGCAGAAAGTAAAAGCCCGCAAAGGTGAGAAACAAATAATTGACGGGCCTGGGCAGACCCAGCGACAAGACGCGGTCGATGTAGTAAAACAGGTTGTTGGGAAAGCGGATGCTCGTCTGGTAAGCCGGCATGCCACTAAACATGGTGCTTACCCACAGGGCCTCCTCCCCGGTGGCATCGCGAAAATCGCGGGTTTCCTTGGACATGCCCTGAAACGACTTGATGTCGTGCTGGTCGATTACTTTGCCTTCGAAGGCAATGGGGCGGAAATACAGCAGCAACACCACCAAAAAGCCCAGCAGGATGCTTCCGTGTACGATCAGTTGCCGCTGCCAGGGCTTGAGCGAGCTTGCTGCAGGCTGGGGTTGTTGTTTTTTTGCCTGGGAAGAAGATTTGGGTCGGTTGGGCCTGGGGCCTTTTTTCTTTGCCATAAATACGTTTACATTTCTGCACCAAAGCTACAAAAGTTTTTGTGTCTCTAGCTTTTTGATGCTCAAACTTTTGTAGTTTATGCCAGGATTTAGTTTTTTTGCAATCCAAATTGAGAAATCACTAAAAAAGCTTATGTCAAAAGCAAAGCTAAAGAAAAGAGCCCGGAAAACAGAGGAGAAAATAAAACAGGAGGAGATGGCCGAAAGCTCATCCCTGGATGCCTTTGTGACCAAACATAAAAACCTGCTCATCGGTGGGGCAGGCATACTGGTACTCGCCATACTGGGCATGGTGGGCATGCGCTACCTCAACCAGCAAAAAAATGAGGAAGCCAGCGCCCTGATGTTTCACGCGGTGAAATACTTCGAAGCCGACTCCCTGGACAAAGCCCTGAACGGCGACCCCGACGGCAACATGGGCCTGTTGGCCATAGAAGAAGAGTATGGGGCCACCCCTGCCGGCAACATGGCCCGCTACTACCTGGGATTGGCCTACCTCAAAAAAGGAGAGTTGGAAGAAGGCATTACCTACCTGAAAAAGGCAGATATCCCCTCCGATAATATGCTGTTCATGGCCAAAAACATGGCCATCGCATTTGCTTATGAAGACATGGGCGACCCCGAAACGGCTGCCGATTACTTTGAAAGGGCTGCGGCTGCGGTAGGAGAAAATGACTTCACCACTCCCATGATGCTCATGCATGCAGGCCGCAACTACGAAGCTGCAGGCCAGCCGTCCAAAGCCCTGCGCCTCTATGAGCGCATCAAAAAGGACTTCCCACGTACACAGGAAGGCCGGCAAATCGACAAATACATCGGACGGGTAAAACCATGAGCGGACACGACCTCTCCCATATCCAGTACAAGTCGGATGCTTCACATGTAAACGACCACATCGTGGTAGTGGTAAGCAAATGGAACCCCCAGATAACGGGCGCACTCTACCAGGGTGCGCTGGCTGTGTTGCAGCAGGCCGGTGTACAGCCCCGGCACATTCACACTTATGAAGAGCCCGGCTCCTTTGAGCTGCCTATGGGAGCCCAAATAGGGTTGAGCCAGGTGCCCGCTGCCAGCGGCGCCCTCTGCCTGGGCTGTGTCATTCAGGGTGAAACCCGCCACTTTGAGTTTATCTCCCAGGCCGTGGCTCAGGGCGTCATGCGCGTGGGCCTCGACACCCAAAAGCCCGTTATCTTTGGCGTGCTTACCCCCGATAATATGCAGCAGGCCCTCGACCGCGCAGGTGGAAAGTACGGCAACAAAGGCGAAGAAGCCGCCGTGGCCCTGCTCGAAATGATTGACCTGATGACCCATAAGCCCGGATAGTGCATCTGTTGTGCTTCTGCCCATGCATGCGTACATGGCCGCCCACTCCCGCCACCAATTTTCCGCGCACTTCCTTTTGTTCAATTTGCGCCTTTTCGGGGCCCCTACATTATTTTCCCGCTAAAAAATTTTGCTATATTGTATTCATCCATGGTTACCTCTTGGGTTTTTAATACATAAAAACTTGAATAGATGGACAAAGGGCATGCGCTTTTTCAGGAATTGTTAACTGCACATCGTTCCGGAGCAGAAAAAAAACTAGATGAACTTATAGAGCAGCTGTACCACCTCTACCGGCCCGCCTTCCTGAGCTGGGCACAACACGAGTGGAAGCTCTCGGCCTACTACGCCAGCGAAGCATATCAGAAAACCATACTCGTTTTTTACCTCAACCTGAAAAGCGGAAAGCTGCACACACTTACTAGCACACTGAAAACATACATCTTTGGTATTGGAAAACGGGTTGTGCAGGAACTGAGGCGGGAAGACAGCAAGTCAACGCCTTATGACGAAATGGCAACCCTGCCCAATGAACCCGACATGGGGTATCTCGAACGGGAAGAACAGGCTCATCGCTTACAAATTGTAGAAGAACTGCTACAACAATTGAGCGAAAAGTGCCGAAAAATTCTCGACATGTACTACTTTAGAAATTTTTCCATGGAAGCCATCGCCCAACGCATGAACTACAGCAGCATAGATGTAGCCAAAAAAAGTAAATACGAATGCATGCGCCGTCTGAGAAAGCTGGCCAAAAGCAACAGTTTTAAATCGTAATCCTTTATCTCAAACTCCTTGCAGGATGGAACCAATGGACCTCATAGAACAATACATAGAAGGAAAACTTCAGGGAGAAGCACTTACTGCTTTTGAAGCCCGGCTGAACCGCGATGCCCTTTTTCGTAAAGAGGTAGAAGAAATACGCACCCTCATAGAAGGCATACGCTATGCAGGCGAACAGGCCTTTGCCCGAAAGGTGCAGGAATGGGAAAATGCTGCCCGCCTGCTCGAAGATGCCAACAGCTCTGTGCGCAACACCCTCATGGCCCAGGGCATGGAAGCCGGTCGGGTGCGCTCCGACCAGGAGCCAGCTCCCGCTGGCAGCCCCCGCCGCAAATGGCTCCCCATCGCCATTCCCGCTGCAGCGGCCATCATCCTGCTCGTATGGGGCATTTTTGCCCTTTTACCTGCTCCGGCCCCACAGGAACTGTATGCAGTCTATTTTCAGCCTTACCCCGACCTGCTCACCACCATGAGCGTGACCACCGAAAACCAACAGCCGGCCCTTACCTTCTACAACCAGGGTGATTATGAGACTGCTGCAAAAAAGTTTGAGGAAATTTTGCAGCAATCCCCCCAGGACGACCTCATACGCCTGTACCTGGGAGTTTCGCAGCTGCAGGCAGGCCATCCACAGCAGGCCATACATACCTTTGAGGAGCTCATGGCCTTAGGCTCAAGTGCTTATACCGAGCCCGCTCAGTGGTACAAGGCGCTGGCCTACCTCAAGGCCGGCCAGTTGGACCTGTGCCGCCAAAGCCTGGAGGAAATCAGCCATGACCCCGGCCACGATTATCACCAAAAAGCCAAAAAACTACTTAGAGCGCTGAAATAACACGCCTCATCAACGAACACGGGCGTATGGGCTGAAGCCGCAGTGGTTGGCCAGGACGAAAGGCCCGCCAGTGCCGGATATTCCCCACTGCCTCCTGGCCGTTGGAGACCCCGAACACCCTGTATCCATGCTGCTCAAAGCCGTATGCCAGTAAGTCCAGTATATCTGCCTCCTCGTCGCGGCAGTGAGAATTTGGCAGGTAGCCATAAATGTGGTCATTGGTCTGCGTGCATCAAGTTTCGCTTTTTTTTCCGCCACAAAAAAGCAGGC
>RFHT01000792.1 GCA_003696835.1 Bacteroidota bacterium | reverse complement strand
TCCTTTTCAAGGAGGAGTTGGAGGTGGTTAATGCATTTCATTGAAAATGAGCAACTTACAACAATTGTTTTTTTCACCCTGAGGGTGCTGAATAGTTACGCTTTAGAGCCAAAAACCAACAATTCATGTCCAAACAGCTTTCCCCCGATTTACAAGCATGTCTGCACCGCCTTGAGCAGTGGTTTCGGCCTTTGAAAGGCAGCCTTACTGCCTTCTCTGGTGGCATAGATTCCAGCCTGGTGCTGTTTCTTTCGCGTAGATTTTTGTCGCGGGATACGGCCATTGGCTGTATTTCGGCTTCGGAGAGCCTCAAACAGGACGACCTGTTGCTGGCCCGGGAGTTTTGCAGGCTGTACGACATCCGGCTGGAAGAGATACAGACCCACGAGCTGGAGGATGAGCAATATGCTTCCAACCCTGCCAACCGCTGTTTTTTTTGCAAAAACCACCTCTATCTGGATATGGGGGCTGTGCTGGCTCAGTTTCCGGGTTTTGTGGTGTTGAATGGAACCAATACCGACGACCTGGGCGATTACCGCCCGGGGCTGCAGGCGGCCCGCCGGCACCAGGTGAAGTCGCCTTTGGCCGAGTGTGGCCTGAACAAAGCCGCTGTAAGGGCACTTGCACGCTATTTTGAACTGCCCAACTGGGCCAAGCCCGCCAGCCCTTGTCTCAGCTCGCGCGTGCCTTATGGCAGCCGCATCACAGCGGCCAAGCTGCGGCAAATCGAGGCTGCCGAAAACCTGCTCAATACCTATGGCTTTGCCAATGTGCGGGTGAGGCACTACGGAGAAGAGGCCCGCATAGAGGTGCCTGCTTCTCAAATTGTCCGCCTCAAACATCACTTCCCTGCCATTGTACCTGCCATGCAGGAGTTGGGGTTTGAATCCTGCACCATAGATGAAGAAGGATTTATTTCTGGAAAATTGAATCGCGCTTTGTAGGTTCGCAACATGGACGCATTTCACATTGACCACAACCGCAAAGACAGGCTGGGATTTCCCGAAATCATTTATGGGGCTTCCAAAGACGAAGAGGTACTGGCAGGTATTCTGCAGGACTATGTACAGCAGGGACAGGCCGCCATGATTACCCGCCTGCAAGCCGATAAGGCCAGGGCCCTTACGAGCATGTTTCCCGCTGCATTTTACGATGAGCGTGCCCGGGTGTTTTTGCTCAATGGGCTGCAGCAGGCCCAACGCTCAGGCGACATCGCCATTCTTTCGGCAGGTACCTCTGACCAGGCCGTGGTGGAAGAAGCTTATTACACCCTTCATTTTCTGGGGGTGGAAGCCCGGCGTGTAATGGACATAGGCGTATCAGGCATTCACCGGCTGATGGGCAAGGTAGATATGCTGAAATCGTTCAGCATCCTCATTGTGGTGGCTGGTTTTGAAGGCGCTCTGCCTTCAGTGGTGGGGGGGCTGTTTCCACAGCCCATTATTGCCGTGCCCACCAGCGTAGGCTATGGGGTTTCGGCTCAGGGGCAGGCAGCGCTCAACTCCATGCTCGCCAGTTGCGCCAATGGCATCACGGTGGTGAACATCGACAATGGCTACGGAGCTGCTATGGCCGCCTACCGCATTCTGAAGGCCATGGACAAAGGGAGAAAGCAGTAAAGTTTGTTTATCATGACCATTTTATACAATTGATTATCAACCATTTAATACCAACCCTTCTTACACATGAGCATATTGTATATAGAACCTTTTTCCGGCCTATCGGGCGATATGTTTCTGGGGGCACTGTGCGGGCTCACCGATGGCTATGAGCAAATCGTGCAGTTGCCAGAAAAACTCCACCTGCCCGACGGCAAGGTCGAAATTGCAGAAGTGAACAAAAACGGCATCGTTTGCAGGCATGTCAGGGTGGTGGACTTAAATGCGAAGCAAGGGGGTGCGCACCAGCACACACATTCTCATAAGCATGAGCATTCCCATGAACATTCCCACGAACATTCCCACGAACATTCCCACGAACATTCCCACGAACATGAGCATTCTCACGAGCATTCCCATGAGCATGAACATTCCCATGAGCATTCTCACGAACATCATCACCACCACCATCATCACCACCATCATCACCACCGCCATCTCAAAGATATTCTCCAACTCATTGATCAGGCGCATATCAGTCAGGGTGCCAAGGTCATCGCCAGGGAAATATTTACCATCATCGGCACTTCCGAGTCGCGCATACACAATATGCCCCTGGAAAGCATACATTTTCACGAAGTGAGCGGGGTGGATTCCATCATCGATATAGTGGGCTGTGCCGTGCTGCTGGACCAGCTTCAGGTAGAGCAAACCTATTCGGATCCGGTATGTACGGGTTTTGGCATGGTACATACCCAGCACGGCATGCTACCGGTACCGGCCCCGGCTACGGCCGACATACTGCAGGGCATGCCCACCTACAAAGGCGATGAGGCAGGCGAAAAGGTGACCCCTACGGGGGCGGCCATTCTCAAATATCTGAACCCCAGTTTTGAACCGCCAGTAGCCAGCGTACGAAAAATTGCCTACGGTCCGGGCCAGAAAGATTTTGTCAACCCCAATGTGTTGCGCCTTTCGTTGTTGCAGCCTTTTGTGCAAAAAAAAAGTCTGAGCTTTTCGTCTTAGAATGCCAGATGGACGATAGCAGCGGCGAATGGCTGGGCCAGGATTTGCAGCAGGACCTGTTGCAGGCTGGTGCCATTGATTTTTATTTTTCGCCCGTGCAGATGAAAAAAGGGCGGCCAGGCCTGAAGCTGAGTGTGCTGGCGGGGGCGACCAGGCTGGATGAGGTGGCTGATTTTATACTGGAACACACCCCTACCATTGGGCTGCGCTATTTTGCGGTTGAGCGGCGGGAGCTTCCCCGGCGTATGTTTAGCCTCTCTACTCCCTACGGCCCGGTTCAGGTAAAGGAGGTAAGCCTGCCATCAGGCATGAAGCGCCATAAGATTGAGTATGAAGACCTGCGCCGCCTCAGCAGGGCTCACGGCCTGAGCCTGCTCAGGCTGCAGCAGGAATTGTATGCATTGCTGCAAAGCAAGGCCGGCAATACCTGAGGCAGAAGCGTTGAGAGACGACGGCAAAGCTGCTGTGCAATGCTTTGCGTATGGCTGGGTTTGGGGAAAATGCAGATATTGACTCCGTGGCAGCGGGGACTGTACAGGCCTGAAAGTCCGCTGGCATTTATGGATCAAACATGAACATTCCCTTCAAGTACACGGTGGGCTTGCTCATACTGGCAGGGTGCATAGCTGCCTGCTGGCCGGGCTGCCACTCTTCCCAGCCGGCACCTGCCCTGCCCCGGCAGGTGGATTTCAATTTCCATATCAAGCCCATCCTCTCCGACCGATGTTTTAAGTGCCACGGCCCGGATGAAGGGGCCCGCAAGGCAGATTTACGCCTGGATACACGGGAAGGGGCCTTTGCTGCCCTGAAGGATGAAGATGAACGCTATGCCATCGTGCCGGGAAAACCAGATCAAAGCATGCTGGTTCACCGCATCACCTCTACCGACCCGGAGGAAATGATGCCTCCGCCGGATTCCAGGCTGTCGCTTTCTCCCTACGAAATTGCCCTGCTGAAAAAGTGGATTGCCCAGGGTGCCGAATGGAAAGAACACTGGGCCTTTTTACCACCTGAAAAAAGCCCTGTGCCGGTAGTGAAGGATGATTCCTGGCCCAGGAATGAAATTGATCATTTTGTGTGGAATCGCATGCAGCAGCATGGGCTGGCTCCTTCGCCAGCCGAAAGCAAAGAAAAATGGCTCAGGCGCGTGAGTTTTGACCTCACCGGCCTGCCTCCCAGCCCAGAGGAACTGGAGGCATTCCTGGCCAATGAGGAAGCAGAGGCTTATGAGCAGGTGGTGGACCGACTGCTGGCCTCAGAGGCCTATGGAGAGCGCATGGCTCCGCTGTGGCTGGACGCAGCCCGCTATGCCGACTCGCACGGTTACCAGGACGACAGGCCCCGTACCATGTGGCCCTGGCGCGATTGGGTCATCCAGGCATTTAATCAAAACATGCCCTACGACAGCTTCCTCATCTGGCAGCTTGCAGGCGATTTACTCCCCCATGCCAC
>RFHT01000121.1 GCA_003696835.1 Bacteroidota bacterium | reverse complement strand
TTGAAGGTTCGCAGGCGGCTGCGCCGCCTGCCCCGGAGAACTCTCCTCCTTTTCAAGGAGGAGTTGGAGGTGGTTAATACAAACCATTGAAAATGAACAGCTTACAACAATTGTGTTTTTTCACCCTGAGGGTGCTGAATAGTTACTTTGTAAACGAATATTCCGGTATTGGGTCATGCGCTCACGTACGGGCAACGAATTTGCACGTTTATACATTGCCCATAACCAAATAAAACAGCTGCGTATAGTCAACTAATGGGGAGGCTTCCCCACATGCGCAACATCAGGGGTATTTTTGATCAGCTGCTCCCAGCAGCCGATAGTTTCACCCTTAATTTACATCCACATGAAACACCACTCTTTTTCTCTCACATGCTTAACAGTTGTAACCTTTTTTGCCTTATGCGCCTTTCAGCCCCTGAAGGTTTGGACCATCAAAGCGGAGCAAACGCGCATTACATTCAGCATCAAAAACGCGGGCTTTACCGTCACCGGTACCTTTAGCGAGGTATCCGGCACCATAGATTTTGGCCCCAAAAACCTCAAAAACAGCCGCATAGATGCCAGGGTAAAGGTAGCTTCTATCCATACAGGCATCAAGGCCCGCGACAAGCACCTGCGCTCGGCAGATTATTTCGAGGCCGATACCTACCCGGACATGCATTTCCGCTCTACTTCCATCGAGAAAACAGCCGGGGGCTACAAAGCCAGGGGCCTGCTCACCATCAAAGATGTGAGCAGGGAGGTGGAAATCCCCTTTACCTTTGAAAACAACACCTTTAGGGCCAGCTTCAGCCTGGACCGCACGGACTACCACGTGGGCAAAAAAAGCTGGATCATGGGCGAGGAGGTCCAGGTAGAGTTGGAGGTGAAGGTTTAATGCTTTACAATTTTCTATTGGCGAGAAAACGGGCCTGTTCGTGCTGCAGGGTATGCTCGTCCAGCTGGCGCCAGCGGTAGCGGGCGCTCCAGGGGTGAACTTCCCCCAGGGCGGCTGCGGCGATGAGCTCGCCTATGACGGGCCCCATTTTGAAGCCGTGGCCACTGCCGCCCGAGCCCACGCTCAGGCCTTTGATTTCGGGGTGGCGGTCGATCCAGAAATGGCCGTCGAGGGTGTCGGTGTAGCAGCACCTGCGGGTATAGACGATGGGGTCGTGCTGCAGGGCGGGCAGGCTTTGGGCCAGGAAGGCGCGCAAGTGGGCTTCGTCCTGAGCCGTAACGAGGCGGGGGTCGTTTTCGGGATGGAGGGTGAGTCCGGCGCCGTGGTTGGCAATTTTTACCACTCCTTCGGAGGGGTGCAGGGGGAAGCCGTACCAACCTGAGCGGGCGATGTCGGCGGCAAAGACAGCGAATTGGGGCGGTGTAAACAAGTCTGGGCGGGAAGGTTTGAGGTGAAAAACCGGGTGGCCACTCACGCGCATGAAGGGCTGGAGCTCGGGCAGCAGGTAGGGAGTGAAGTTGCCGGCACACACCACCACCTGGCCTGCAGCAAAGTGGCCGCCTTCGCGGCTGCGCACACCCGTTACGCGCCCTTTGGTGGTGAGTATGCTGGCGGCGGCGTGGCCTTGGTGCAGGTCTGCCCCCAGCTGGCGCGCGTAGCGCGCCAGGGTGCTCACCACCCGCCCCGACTCGGCAAAGCCGCCTTTGGCGTGAAAAAAACCGTCCACATAAGGGGCTGCGGCAAAGGCCGGGAAGCGGCGGCCCAGGCTGCTGCCCTTCAGTCGTTCGGGCTGGTAGCCCTTTTGCAGCAGCAGGCGGTAGCTGGTGGCTTCGTAGCTGTGGGGAGCCGCCTCCAGCGGCTGGCTGCTGGTAATGAGGTAGCCCGTTTCGTGGTAGAGGGTATCGCCAAACAAATCGTTCCAGGCATGCCAGCCCTGCAGGCTGGCTTCGGCCATGGCCATGTACTCCTCATCACTGCCATACTCCATGCGCACCACCTTGCTGATGTCGGTAGAAGCTGCCAGTGGATGGGGGATGCCTTCGGGATTCAATATGCCCACGCTATAGCCCCTGCGCAGCAGCGAAAGGGCCGTGCTCAGCCCAAAAATACCTGCTCCCAGAATGAGAAAGTCGTAGGTTTTCATATAAATGTAAATATTTTAACCAATCTATGATTAATCTTGACTGTTTTAATGGGCGAAACGCAAGTGCTTAACCATTTCCCTCTTCCTGCCCCGACAGCAGAGCCAGCAGTTGGTGATTCTGTTTGAGCACTTCCTGGCTGATCTCCAGCAGCCGCTCTATGTCCATGCTTCGCACCGCTTCACTCAGCTGGCGCTCGCCCGACAAGGCCTTTTCTTTTTCGTATTCGTAGTAATCGGCCAGGCCCTCCAGAATTTTGCGGTAACGCTTTGTTTGCCTTCTGAACTTTTCGAGCTCTTCGGCCGGGACTTTTCTTGCCACTTTAGGCACTATTTCTCCTTGCTGCTCAAGCGAACGCTCCAGGTCTTCCTCTACCAGCCGCTGCATGTCCACCCCAAAGTATTTAGCAATTTGCAACAATTTCTTTGCATTGGGGTATGCAGCTCCTTTTTCATAAGAGGCAATATTTCCCCTGTTCATATTCAGCTTTTCTGCCAGCTGGCTCTGGCTTAGCCCCTGGCGCTTTCGCAAGAAACGCAGGTTTTTCCCAATTCTATTTTCATTTTCTTCCATAGCATGAAATCAAAATAACCAAAAACTATATAAAAGTAAGCACGTATGATGTTTTTAACAAAAAAAGGGATTATTTTTGTCTTTTTTGAGAAAATTTTGACAAAAATGTAACCTTTTTTGCCATAATGCGTAAATATATAGTAACAAAGCAAGCAAATTTTACCAAACCATTTAAATTAATCTATATTATGAAAAGAATTTTGAATAGCAAACTATTTTTTACCATACTGACCCTTGCAGCCCTCTCTTTTGGCTTGCTGGCGTGTCAGGACAACCAACAATCTGAAATCGATCAAACAATGAAAGAAATGGAATCCTTAGTAAAGAAAGTAGAACAAAACGCAGAAGAACAAAGTGAAGCATTTTGGACAGAAGCTGAAGAAAGCTACAAGCAAATCAATCAAAAAATCGAGCAGTTTGGGGACAAAATCGACCAAAAAACCCAAAAGCGGCTCGACGAACTGAAGTCCACCTATGAAAGACAGAAGCAAATGTGGAAAGACCGTATGGCCGAAGCTGAACGCAGCCTCAATGATTTTGAAGCCTGGCTGGACTCGGTAGAAAACACCACGGCCAAAAAAGTGAATAACTCTGCCGAAAACCTGGAAGAAGTTTACCGGGAAAAATCCAAACAGATCGAACAATCAATGGAAAACGCTTCGGAAGAACTGAAAACACGCTGGAGCCAACTCAAGCAGCGCTTTGAAAAGATGAAGGGGTAAGGCAGCTGTAGTATCCACTGCCCTTCAAGCACAAGCGGCTGAAGAATTTGAAGCCTTTAGTTCCCGGAACATGTTTTCTCAATTGAATACATGATGGATTGGTAAAAGCCGCTTGTTTGCGATTCGAACGCTGGCTCCGGGACCCCTTCCCGGAGCCTTTTTTTCTTTTCCAAACCATCAAACAGATAAAAAAATATGAAAATAGAAATGCTTTATATTGATTTGTTGGCTCCCGTAGCCGAAAAACTGCAACACTGGATTGAGGCTGGCATAGAGATGTTGCCCAACTTTGTGGTGGCGGTTGTCATGTTGCTGCTGTTCTGGTTCATGGGCCGTCTGGCCCGCAAGTACGGCAAAAAGGTGCTGGAAAGCACCCACCTGCCCTATTCCCTGGTCAACCTCATCTCCACCCTCATTTACATTGCCTTTATAGGTGCGGGCACCTTCTTTGCCCTGGGGATACTCAATCTGGACAAAACGGTTACTTCTCTGCTTGCCGGTGCAGGTATTGTGGGTTTGGCCTTGAGTTTTGCCTTTCAGGATGTTGCCACAAACTTTATTTCGGGTGTGCTCATAGCCGTTCGCAGGCCCTTCAGGGTAGGTGATATCATCAAGACCTCAGAACACATTGGCATCGTGCAAAAAATAAGCATGCGCAGCACCCTGCTCAAAACTTTTCAGGGCCAGCATTTACTCATTCCCAATAAGGATGTGTACCAAAAACCCCTGATGAATTATTCTACGGGTAAAAGAAGGATAGACCTGGCCGTGGGGGTGAGCTACAACGCTGACCTGGAGCAGGTAAGAGAAGTAGCCCAGCAGGCTGTGGCTCCCATTAAAGGCGTATGTAAAGAAGACCCCGTACGGGTTTACTTTGAGGAGTTTGGGGCCAGTTCCATCAACCTGGTGATACAGTACTGGATCTGCTTTGAGCGTCAACCCGACTTTTTGGAGGCGCGCTCCGAGGGCATCATACGCATCAAAAAAGCCTTTGACCAGCACGGCATCAACATCCCCTTTCCCATACGCACCCTCGACTTTGGGATGGATGGTGGAGGCTCGTTGAAAGACATCATGGGAGGTGATTGGCTCTCCGTTGCTACCCCATCCAAACCTAAGTCTGAAAACCCGCCCTACAGGCGCAGTAACCAGCCCCTGAGTGAGTTGAATGGCTCATAGGACAGCACCAGGCAGATACCCTTAACTGCTAGTCCCGCTCCATATTGCCCATGCCCCTTCGGCCTGACCGATGAGCATGGGCATGCCATTTTCTGTGTGGGCGCCCTGCTTACTTGCCAGCTGTAAAAAACGGGTTTGGGCGGGGTTGTAGATGAGGTCCATCACGTAATGGGCAGAGGTGAGGTGCTGATAGGGAAAGGCCGGTGCT
>RFHT01000791.1 GCA_003696835.1 Bacteroidota bacterium | reverse complement strand
ATTTCATGTGTATTAAATAATATTAAAAAATTACATACACTGCCCAAATATGTTGTGGCATGCAAGTGGGCATCTGGTTTTTCCTCTTGTTGATTTGCAGCCGGGTCTAAGCAGAGATATTGTTTAATTTTTATACATTTTTATTCTTCTAATAGCATAAACAATGTGCCTTTTTGGGATAGGATTTCAGTTTAGTTGGATATTTGGTATATCTTATAAGGGTAATAAATTTAATTTCAATTCTGATATAAATTATATAGGTATTTTGACCGAAAGTCCAATTATACAAAAAAGGGGGCAATTTTGATTCTAAAACCGTAGCAAAGTGGCATTTTGCCCATTCTTGCATTAATTTGCGGGCTCATTTCAGCCTGAACGCATGCTCAAAGAACTCAACCGCAAGGCGCTCCCGGCAACTGCTCCCCTGCCGGAAAAGGTAGTGCAATTTGGAGGGGGCAATTTTCTGCGCGCATTTTCCAACTGGATGATCGACCGTTTGAATGAAGAAAGGGGGTTTGAAGGTGGAGTGGTTGTGGTAAAGCCCACAGAACGAGGTGATTATGCTGCCCTGCGCAAACAAGATGGTCTGTACCATGTGGTATTGAAGGGCATACGGCAAGGAGAGCTGGTAGAGGAAGTGCGGCTGATACGCTGCATCAGCCGCATCATACACCCCTATCATGAATATGATGCTTTTCTCGCCACGGCCGAAATTCCCAGCATTCGATTTATCCTTTCCAATACCACCGAGGCGGGCATTGTCTTCCGGGAGGAAGCCTTTCCCACCGAGAGGCCTCCGGCAGAATTTCCGGCTAAGCTCACGGCCTGGCTGTACCATCGCTACCGCTATTTCGGGGGTGATGCACAAAGGGGGTGTGTGATGCTGCCCCTGGAGCTCATTGAGGATAATGGCGGCAGGCTGCAGGCCTGCGTGCTTCGCTGTGCTGCCCACTGGCAACTTGAGGAGGGCTTTGGCCAATGGCTGGGGGCACACAATGTGTTTTGCAATACCCTGGTGGACCGCATTGTGTCGGGCTATCCGGCGGAAGAGGCTGCCGGGCTGCAGGCCCGCCTGGGCTTTCGCGATGAACTGCTGGTGGCCGGGGAGTATTACCACAGCTGGGTGATAGAGAGCCCGCAGGACCTGCGGGCTGAGCTGCCCTTTGAGCGTACTGGCATGAATGTGCGATTTGTGGACGAGTTGCGGCCTTACCGCGAGTTGAAAGTGCGCCTGCTCAATGGCGCCCATACGGCCATGGTGCCCCTGGGCTACCTCTGCGGCCTGGAAACGGTAGGGCAGGTGATGCAATCAGCGGAAGTGAGTTCCTTCATAGAAGCACTGCTGCGGCAGGAGGTGGCCCCTACCCTGGACCTTCCCCCGGAGGAGGTGCATGCCTACATAGACGAGGTGCTGGACCGCTTTCGCAACCCCAGTATTCACCACCGCCTGCTGAGCATTGCCCTGAACTCCATCAGCAAGTTTCGCACCCGCCTGTTACCTTCCCTACTGGCTTATGTAGAACGCAAAGGGGAATTGCCCCGGCGCATAGTGTTTGCCCTGGCGGCCCTCATCCGCTTTTACGCCGGCCGGCTCGGGCAGCAGCCCATTCCCCTGAGGGACGAAGAAGCGGTACTGCGTTTTTTTGCAGCAGCATGGCAGCAGTGCGATGGCTCGGAAAGCAGCCTGCGCCAACTGGCCGAACGCGTGCTGGGGGAAAGGCGTTTATGGGGCAAAGACCTCAACGAGCTGCAGGGCTTGAGAGACCAGCTGAGTCAGTATTTGAGCAAAAATGTTACGCCTGAGGCCCTCAAATCACTGGGGTGAATGCTCCATCTCAAAGATGGCCTTTTTGATTCCGAAATATTTCTACAATTTTGCAGGCGAAATCCAATTTAGGTATAAGCTCAATGAACAAACTAACCGACATGAATTTTGAACTGACCGAAGAACACCTGATGGTCCAGCAAATGGCCCGGGATTTTGCCGAAAATGAACTCAAGCCCGGCGTCATTGAGCGGGACCGCGAGCAATACTTCCCCCCCGAACTGCTCAGGCGCATGGGCGAATTGGGCCTGCTGGGCATGATGACCGACCCGGCCTATAATGGGGGAGGCATGGATACGATCAGCTACATACTGGCCATGGAGGAAGTAGCCAAATGGGATGCTTCTGCGGCGGTGATCATGTCGGTCAACAACTCCCTGGTATGCTGGGGGCTGGAGCACTACGGTACAGAGGCCCAAAAAGCCAAATACCTCAGCAGGCTCACCACGGGCGAACGCATAGGGGCTTTTTGCCTTTCGGAGCCCGAAGCGGGCAGCGATGCCACCCGCCAGCGCACTACGGCCATTGACCAGGGCGACCATTACCTGCTGACGGGCACCAAAAACTGGATCACCAATGCTGGCATAGCTGACATCTACCTGGTCATGGCCCAGACCAATCGGGAAGCCGGTCACCGGGGCATCAACTGCCTGATTGTAGAGCGGGGCATGCAGGGCTTTGAGCTGGGGCCCAAGGAGGACAAGCTGGGCATACGGGGCTCGGATACCCACTCGCTAAACTTCAACGAGGTGAAAGTGCCCAAGGAAAACCGCGTAGGGCCGGATGGCTTCGGTTTCAAGTTTGCCATGAACACCCTCAATGGCGGCCGCATTGGCATTGCGGCACAGGCTCTGGGCATTGCCCAGGGGGCCTATAACCTGGCAGCAGCCTATGCCAAACAGCGCAAAGCTTTTGGCACCGAAATCATTAACCACCAGGCCATACAGTTTAAGCTGGCCAATATGGCCACCGAAATTGAAGCAGCCCGCCTGCTGATTTACAAAGCCGGGCGCGACAAAGATGAAGGCCGCGACTACGTGAAGTCGGCTGCTATGGCCAAGCTGTACGCTTCGCGCACGGCCATGTACTGTGCCGACGAGGCCATACAAATTCACGGTGGCAATGGTTATGTGAAGGAATACCACGTGGAGCGCATGCTGCGCGACGCCAAAATTACGGAAATTTACGAGGGCACCAGCGAAATTCAACGCCTGGTGATTGCCCGCCAATTGGCCAGATAGGTAGCCCCGGGCTAAAGCCGCGGGGCTAACGAATTTGCCCGGCCAGGCCCCGGGCTAAAGCCGCGGGGCTACCTGGAAATCCCTGGGCGCTGCCTAGCGGGCGTTCTGGTACCCAAGCCGCATCAGATGCGCAAATTACGGTATAATTTCCTCATTATCAATGCCTTACATCAACCACCCAACCCCTCTTTGAAAATGAGGGGGGGCTCCTTTTCAGGCGGCTGTGCCGCCTGAAACTACCTCAGCTCCCTGGCTCCGTGGCTTTAGCCCGGGGTTTTGAGGGACAACGACAAAAGGCGGTTCTTGTGCCTCTGCGCAATCCTTTCTCCAGGGGCCTGTGGCCAGTTTTTTTTAAAAAAGTGGTGGATATTTTTGGAAAAAAATAATAATTGTGCCATATTTATGACACTTAGCGTTAGATTGATCCGTTTTCACTAAAAGGAAAAACCCATCTCCACATTTTTTTGCCACACCTCTTAACCTTTATCCATGCTGGCAGCGCTGATCTGGCCATAGAGTTGGCTGGTGAGGGAGCTGTGAACTCCTCACTATCCTTCCGGGTCTCCAGGGTTTCTGCCAGCAGCATTCCAATGCGTAACAGGCAGATTATCAGGAATATATCGAATTTTCGCATTCATATTATTTCTATATTCTAAGCATTGTTACCATGAAAAATTTCCTTCTCTTACTCCCCCACAAGTGGGGGGGCATCAGCCTGACGATTGGGCTCT
>RFHT01000790.1 GCA_003696835.1 Bacteroidota bacterium | reverse complement strand
CGGCCGTAGGGGTCGGTTCGCTCGTCAAACTCTTCTATCCAGCGGCCCATGGCCTGGCGGGTGATGCGAATACCTTTAAGCTGGTGCAGGGGCAAATCGGGGATATTGACGTTGAGCAAATGGCCAGTGGGAATGCCCTTTTCCAGGCTTTGGGCGATGAGGATACGGGCCACGGCCTGGGCCGTGCGCATGTCGGCCTCATGCAAATAGTTGCAGAGAGAAAAGCCGATGGCGGGAATGCCCTGCAGCGCGCCTTCGCGCGCTGCCGAAAGGGTACCCGAGTAAATGCTGCTCACCGAGGAGTTGGAGCCGTGGTTGATACCCGACAGGATGAGGTCGGGCTTATGCTCCATCACCACGCCCGTAGCTATTTTGATGCAGTCGGCAGGAGTACCGTTGCAGGCATAGGCCACGATGTTGCCGGGCATTTCTTCGGGATGTATGCGCAGGGGCCGCCCCATGCTGATGGCATGCCCCATGCCGCTCTGGGGCGCATCCGGCGCCACCACCGTGAGCTGCCCAAACTCCCTGGCCACTTCTATGAGGGCATGTATGCCCGGAGCATGTATGCCGTCGTCATTGCTGATTAAAATACGCACCATGATGTTTTGCTCTTGAGGTTAGGGAAGGCTCACAAAAAAATTTCTCCATTTACTTTCTTCGCCTTGCTGAGGCTGCAAAGGTACACACATAATTGCACTTTTGGCAATTCCTAACGCGGCACCCGTATTTCAGCCCCAAAGAAAATGGCATTCAAAAACAACTTGTTGGTGCCAAACCAGGCCCCCCTGAAATTGGGATTATCCGAAAACAAAATGGCCCTGCCACGGCCCACCGGGCTCACGACGATGGCGGCCGATTCCCGCAGCAGGTCGAGGTTTTCATCAGAAATGTAGCCGCTGATGTGGGGATTTTCGGTGTACTGTGCCACCGTGCTGTACGGATTTTTGCTGGGCTGGAGCATCACATTGCTGTTGCGGTACACAGGCAGCCTCCGGTGCACATATCCATAGCCAAGCGGGTGGGTGAGGTCCAGGTCTATTTCAAAAATGGCCCCACCAATGGCCCTGGCTCCCAATATTTCGGGGGCCTCCACATAGTCGGAGCGTTTTACTTCCTCCTCTTCTTCTTTGTTGCTGAGCAGTTGCTCGCTTACCAGCCCCTGGTTGATGGCCCATTGGGTGGCCGTGCGCTGGGTAATGAGGGTGCCGCCCTGGTTGAGCCAGGTGCGCAGCTTTTCTATGCCCTGCTCGCCCAGCGAGCTGTATTGCCCCGACACCAGTATGACCACATCGTACTGGTGAAGGTCCACGCGGTCAAAAAACGTCATTTCTACTTTGGTGATGGGCATGCCCACCTTGGTATCCAGCAGGTGCCACACCTCACCGGCCTCATAGGCCGAAACCGGACGCCCCAGCAGCATCAGTACACGGGGCATTTGCAGGGGGGATACATAGCGGCTGCCCAGGTCTATGCCCCTTTTGCTGTAGCCCGTATTCACGCCCTGTACGGCCACCTTTGTTTCGGCACTCACCCGGCTGATGATGCGGTGCACTTCTTCTTCGCTCATTTGTTGCTTCTTTACGGGAATGACAATGGTGCCGTACCCATAGGCCTTTTCTGCGGTGGCAAAGGGCTTTTGGGCCACATAGGTTTGCAGGCCTGCCTGCTGAAACTGATACAGCGCCTTGGGGGCGTAATAATCGCGCCAGCTCATGAGGTAGGCATAGCTGCTGCGGGGCACCTCCCCCACCTGTACCAGGGGCGTTTCCCAGTCAATGCGGCTGCCGGTTTTGACGGCTTTGCTCACAGGTTGGTGAGGTATGTTGTAAAAATGCACCGGCGACCAGGCCGAAGCATCGTAAAACACGCTGTCGTGATATTCGGAGTAGGCCTCAAACATGGTCTGTACCATGCGGTACTGGGGCTGGCGGGTGGGAACCACCCAGGCCGTACCGGCATCAAAGTGCTGGCCGTTGATTTCCATGGAGGTCTCCAGGGGGTAGCATTCGATGTGGTGCCGCAGCAACAACTCAATAAACTCCCGGTTGCGGTTGGCATCCACGGGGTCGCCAAACACATAGGCTGTAATGCCGCTCTTTTGGGCATTGGCCAGGGCCGAGCGGAAAAAGTCCTGCTGATAGCGAAACATCATTTCTTTGTTTTCCACAGCTGCCCGCATGGTGGCCATACTGGAAGTAAGCTGGTTGCGGATGGTGAAGGCAAAGGTGAGCAGCTGGCCCGTGCTGGTGCGCTGCACGTGGCCGCGCGAACTGGCCTGCTCAAAGAGCAGGCCCAGGCCGCCCTGCAGGTCAGGGTAGGAGGAGCCATAGCCGGGATAGGTGCCGTCAAATACTTCTTTGGTAAAATACAGGGAGCCGATTTCATCCAGGGCAGCGGCAAAGTATTCGGCAAACTTTTCATTGAGGGTGGTGTAGTTCTCCCTGGGCATGATGGGGTCCTTGGAGCCATTGGTTTTCATGGGTTCAAAAAAATGGGTGCTGTTGGTACCCATTTCGTGAAAGTCGGTGGTTACATTGGGCATCCACTGGTGGTACCAGTGGAGCTTGGCCCTGCTTTCGGGATGTACCGCCAGCAGCCAGTCGCGGTTGAGGTCAAACCAGTAGTGGTTGGTGCGGCCGCTGGGCCAGCGCTCGGTGTGCTCGCGGTCCAGGGGGTCGGCCACAGGAGGGTTTCCCTTGTGCATGTTGACCCAATGGCTATGGCGGTCGCGCCCGTCGGGGTTGATGCAGGGATCGAAATGCACGATGGCTTCGGAGCGGAAGCGGCGAGCCTGATCGCTTTGGTTGGCCACCAGATAGTAGGCCATGAGCATGGCCGCCTCGCTGGAAGAAGGCTCATTGCCGTGCACATTGTAGCCCAGGTG
>RFHT01000789.1 GCA_003696835.1 Bacteroidota bacterium | reverse complement strand
TACCTGGGGAGTAGTTGCGCGTTGTGATTGAGTGATCAAAAATAAATCCGGGGTGGGCGAAAGGGCTTTGATTTTGCGCGTCTGCTGAAGCACCATAATTCCCAGCACCACAGTGGCCAGGGCCAATGCTCCCACACCGACGGCAAATGGAAGCGGTTTTTCTCGAACAAATGACAGGACGTTCATAAGGGTAAATTTAGGAATTACAAAAATATTTGCTTTCTTATAAAACGGTTATTTCGATGATTTTCCTTTTGTCCAATTTGGGATAAATGAAAGGAAGGAATTATCTGGTATGCACCAAAGTATAATAACAAAAATTTGATTCAAAGAAGCAAATCGTGCTGCTAATTCACCAAATTTTTATGCTAAAAAGAATTGTTTGTGTGTTATAGCAAGTGTCTGCTGTTTATGAAAAGGCATATTCTGATAAGTATGGGGCTTCTATGGAGTTTGCTGGCAGGTTTATACGCCCAGGATTCCATAGGCAAACTCGAACAGACAATCGACTCCTTGGTTCAATTGGATCAACAAGAGGAAGCGATTTGTCTGATAGCTCAATTTGCCCAAAGGCAGCGGCGGATAAATCCCCAACCTGATCATCAAAGGAAAGCATTTTTAAGGGTGGCAGGTTTATTTTCAAGGGCAAATAGCCCGGATTCTGCTGATAAATATCTTGAGCTGGCTTATCAATTATTCAAACATACAGAACCGGATACGCTTTATGCCCAATTGTTAGTTGAGCTTGGTGTACATGATGCAAAAATGGGAAATGAGGTTTTGGCCATTGAACACTTTACTCAGGCCATTGCCATCAGGAAATCTCTCCTTTCTCCCAATCACGCCTCATTGGCTCCCATTCACCAGCAGTTGGGAGATGTTTACGCTAAAAAGGGGTTTCAACACTATAGTAAGGCCGAAAGCCATTACCTGGAGGCTTTACAAATTTACCAGTCTCAACCAAATCTCTCACAAGATGCATTGGCAGAAATAAACAGAAAGCTCGGAAAACTGTACTATAACTGGAGGAAGAATAATGAGTCCATTCAGTTTTTGGAAAATTATTACCATATATGCATTTCTTTCAAAGCAGACAACCCGCCGGAAATGCTTATTGACGCCATCTGTAACCTCGCATATTTATATATAGATAAGGGGAACTTTCTAAAAACACAAAAAATCCTGATGCAAGCAGACTCTTTATGGGAACAGATGGTAAAATTGCAGCTGCCACAAAAGAATTATCGCTGCCGGATACTTTTCGCCTGGGGGGACGCTTACCGCTTCATTAATGATTCACAACGGGCATTGAACACCTACCGGCAGGCCATTTTCGAATGGGAAAAAGTTAAAGACCAATACGCTGATCATATTTGGAAAAGAAATGTTGGAACTTTACATCAGCGAATAGGTTCTGTGTACTTGAGAAACGATGATTTTCCCGCTGCCATTCAGGAATTTAAAGAATGTATCAATTTTTACCTGCAAGCCAATACGAATAACAGCAAACGGGATGTGGCTACCATGTACCTGAACCTTGCCGATATTTATGTTACAATCAATGAAGCGGACAGTGCTACTCACTACCTCAACCTTGCCCAACATACCATCTTCCCGGAGCTGGCCACTATCCAAAGACTGGTGGTGCATTTTTGGTATATCAATGCTCAACTCAGGGCGAAACAATTTGAAATCAGCCCCGAAAAAAATGATGCCCTCGCAAAAGAAGCCGACAGCTATTATAGCCGAACAGTCAATGGATATATTGAAATGTTTGGGCTTTACCATCCATTGGTAAGCGCTGCTTACCTCAATTATGCCCAGTTAAAACAAGCCCAGGGAAAACTGCCCCTGGCCTTTGAGCTCGCCGAAAAAGCCATTGCCGCAGTTTATACCCCTTCAAACCCCACGGATGAAGTACCCCTTCAGCGGGTAGTGCTCTCACACGACAGGCTCCTGAATGCCCTGATTTTTAAATGCGAAATGCTCTATGAGTTGTATCGGCTCAAACCTTCGGTAAACATGCTGAAAGAATCTTTGGATACTTACAAAGAAGCTGATTCGCTTTTAAATCAAATCAGTTTTTCCTTTGCACTGGATGGCTCCAAAATGGCACTGCGAAGCAGAATGCAACAGCTTTATGAGGGCGCCATTCGAAACTGTATAGAACTCAGCAAATTCGGCGAGCGGAACAAGTACCTGAATGAAGCCTTCCGGTTTTCAGAAAAAAACAAAGCCTTGGTCTTGCTTTCCAGCATGCAGGATCAACAAGCCAGGCTGAGCGCCGGGCTCCCATTGAGTGTTTTGGAGGCCGAAAGACGGCTAAAAGACCGGCTTGCTGAAGAACAACGACAATTGGTCGTAAAGCCTGAAAATGACAGCCTTGCCCAATTGGTGATCAGCCTGAAGGAGGATTACATCCGCTTTGTTGAACAACTTGAAAAAGATTATCCCGAATATTTCAACTTGAAATATGGATTAGAGGTGGCTTCCATATCAGATGTTCAGCAGAAATTAAAACAAAACGAATGCCTGTTGGCTTATTTTTACGGTGAGGAAGCTATTTATGCCTTTGCCATTCAAGCTGATACCTTGTTGTACTTCACAAGCAAACTCAATGAAGCTTTCAAGAACCACCTCAAGGGTTTGCAACAAATCCTTACTACCCAGTCTTTTGCCAATAACCTTGCGAAGGCCTGGCGTACTTACTACCAGCATTCGGCTTTCCTCTACGGGCAGCTTTTCCAAGCTGCTGAGGTTATGCTGGACTCCGGCATGAATGTGGTGATTATCCCTGACGGGGAGTTGGTTTATTTGCCTTTTGAAGCCTTTGCCAGAACGCAGCACCCTACTCATCAGAATGTTAGCATTTCCACTGGCCCAGACTTCCTCCTCTACCACTACCCCATGAGCTACGACTACTCGGCCACCATTCACCTGCGGCTGAGCGAGCAGCAGAGCCAGCAGGCGCTGGAGGTGCTGGC
>RFHT01000788.1 GCA_003696835.1 Bacteroidota bacterium | reverse complement strand
GAAACGCGCCGCAACTTTGTGCAGGTGGAGCGCGAGCGGGAAATACACAGTGTGCCCGTAGGCGGGGGGACCCCCCAGCGCCAGCTCAATGCTGTGGGCTTTTCCCCGGCGGTATCGCCCAACGGCCGATTTGTGGCCTTTGAGCGCGGCTCCTGCCGCATTGCCCGCGAGGCCTACCGCGGCCCCGCCAACCGCAGTTTGTGGCTGTACGACCGCAAAAACCAAACCTTTACCCAATTGACCAGCTCCGATGCCCAGGAGATTTATCCCGACTGGGGCAACGACCAGCAGTTGTATTTTCTTTCGGCCGAAAACGGCAAGTACAACCTGCATCGCCTCAGCATAGATGCAAACGGTAGCCCCCAGGACCAGGCCGAAGCCCTCACCAGCTTCACCGACGATGGCATACGCTCCTTTGACGTGAGCGCCGATGGTAGCCATATTGTCTTTGAACGCCAAACGGCCCTCTGGTACATGGACGCCGCCAGTGGCAAGGTTCGGCAGCTTCCGGTGGCCGTTACGGCCGACTACCGCTTTGATCCCATCGAGCGCAAAACTTTTACCTCTGAAGTGGAAGAATATGCCGTATCTCCCAATGAGGAGCAGATTGCTTTTGTGGTGAGGGGAGAGATTTTCGTAACCGAGAACAACGACAAAA
Organism: Bacteroidota bacterium; assembly: GCA_003696835.1. GTDB lineage: Bacteria > Bacteroidota > Bacteroidia > J057 > J057 > J057. The sequence continues at coordinate 7,577 of RFHT01000788.1, read as the reverse complement.
GCCGCAGCGTGCAGCTCACCCGCCATCCTTTTCGGGATCAGGACCCCTTGTGGCTGAACGATTCCAGCCTGCTGTTTGTCTCCGACCGGGAGGGACAGATGGACCTCTACCTGCTCACCGCCGGGAAAGGAGAAAAGGGCAGTCTTTTTCATAGCCTGCGCCACCAGCTGAAGCGTCTCACCCAAACCGAAGCCAACGAGCATCAGCCGGTGCTCTCCCCTGATGGCAAACAACTGGCTTACCTGCAGGACCGTGGCAGGCTGCTGGTGGCCGACATTGCCCCCGATGGCAGCCTGAGCAATACCCGTACCCTGGCCGACGGCTGGGCCACCCCCGAAGATGTGAGCTGGAGCCCCGACAGCAAATGGCTGGCCTATGCCATGGACGACCTGGACTTCAACCTGGAAATATACCTGCAGGCAGCCGACAACAGCCGGCCCCCCACCAATGTGAGCCTGCACCCCAAAGGCGACCACTCCCCCGTATGGAGCGCCGATGGCAGCAAGCTGGGCTTCCTCTCAGCCCGCAACAATGGCGATTATGACGTGTGGTTTGTATGGCTGAAACGCACCGACTGGGAAAAGACCCAAAGAGACTGGGAAGAAAGCGAAGAGGAAAAGAAAAAAGAGGAGAACCAACAAGCCGTTGAGGTGGTGATTGACTTCGAAGACATACACGAGCGCCTGCAGCAGGTGACAGCCCTGCCGGGCAGCGAATCGGATCTGCAGGTATCGCAGGACGGGGAGTACTTTTACTTCGTCACCAACCGGGGTGGGCGGCAGGTCTATCAGGGCGATACCGACCTGTACGCCATCAAATGGGATGGCAGCGACCAAAAGGCATTGACCACTGGAAACCAAAGCCCCAGATCGGTACAGCTGGGCCCCAAAGGCAAGGAGCTGTTTTTGATCAGAAGTGGGGGGAGAATGGCCAAAGTAGAAACCGAAAAGGCCAAAATGAGCCAGCTTCCCATATCGGCTCAGATGGAGATCAACCACCCCGAGGAGCGTAGGCAGGTGTTTGATGAAGCCTGGCGCACCCTGGCCCTGGGGTTTTACGATCCCCAGTTTCACGGCATAGACTTTGCCGCTTTGCGGGCCAAATACGAGCCCTGGGCCATGAAGGCCTCCACCAAAACCGATTTTATCGATATGTTTAACGACATGCTGGGCCAGCTCAATGCCAGCCACATGGGCATGCGCGGGCGCGACCGGGCCGAAACCCAGCAAGACCGCACGGGCTTGCTGGGCTTAGAAGTAAAGCCTGTGGCAGGCGGAGTCCAAATTGTGCATGTGGTGCCCCATGCCCCCGCCGACCGCACCGACAGTAAGCTGGAGGTGGGCGAGCTCATCACGGCCGTGAATGACCAGCCCATAGGGCCAGGGGTGAATTTCTATTCCCTTTTCACCCAAAAAGTTAATGAACGCATCCTCATGAGTGTGCGCACGCCTGGTGGCCAGGGTAGGGAAGTGGTCATACGCCCCACCGCCGCCTTGAACGACCTGCTTTACGAGGAATGGGTAAAGCAGCGCAAAGCCCTGACCGAAAAATACTCGGGCGGCCGCCTGGGCTATGTACACATTCGGGGCATGAACCTCAACAGCTTTGAGCGCTTTGAGCGCGAGCTTACCGCCAGTGGGCTGGGTAAAGAAGGCCTGGTGATAGACGTGCGCTTTAATGGCGGTGGCTGGACCACCGACTACCTCATGACGGTGCTCAACGTGCGGCAGCATGCCTATACTGTACCCAGAGGTGCAGCGGCCGATCTGGAAAAAGAGCACCTGCGTTTCCGCCAGCATTATCCCTTTGGTGAGCGCCTGCCGCTGGCTTCCTGGACGAGGCCTTCCATTGCTCTTTGCAACCAGAACAGCTACTCCAATGCCGAAATTTTCTCCCATGCCTACAAAACCCTGGACATCGGCACCCTGGTGGGTACCCCTACCTTTGGGGCTGTGATTTCTACGGGTGGCCGCAGGCTGCTCGATGGGTCCTTTGTGCGCCTGCCTTTCCGGGCCTGGTATGTAAAAGCCACCGACCAGAACATGGAGCACGGCCCGGCTGTGCCCGATATTGTGGTGGAAAACGCCCCGGACAGCAAAGCCAAAGGAGAAGACCCACAACTCAAACGGGCCGTGGAGGAGTTGCTAAACCAGATTGACGGTAAGACGCGATAAATGAAAGGTGAATGTGCGCTGGCTGGTGGCCCACAGAGCCACCAGCCAGCTGTTTATACAGAAAGATTGCTGCCAGTACTTTACCTAATGGATTTTTAATGTTAAATTTGTGTAAAAAAGGATTACCAACCATGATAAAAATCAGAACAGGATGTATGTTGGCGGCCGTGGCGATGGCCATTTTTTGCCTGTGGAGCTGCCAGCCCAATACCGAGTACGAAACCAAAGCGGCGAATCCCGAATACCTGCACCGCTCCATGAAGCGGCTTACGGATGTGATTGTACACGACATCTTTTCCCCGCCTGTAGCCAGCCGGATCTATGCCTATCCCAGTATAGCAGCTTATGAAGCCCTCATACACGACTATCCCGAATACCAGAGCATGGCCGGCCAACTGCACGAGCTGACTGAGCTCCCTCAGCCCGAGGCCGGTGCTGAGTACTGCTTCCCACTGGCCAGTGTGCATGCTTTGCTGAAAACAGGAAAACACTTCGTCTTTTCAGAAGACTCAATAGCGACTTTTGAAGCGGATATCTACAAAGAGTTTCGCTCTATGATGCCTGCCAGCGTATATGAGCGCTCCATGGCTTTTGGCGATGCCATAGCCGAACACGTCATCAAATGGTCCGACGGAGACAATTACAAGCAAACACGCACCTTTCCCAAATTCACCGTCAATGACCAGCCCGGCCGCTGGCTGCCTACGCCTCCCGATTACATGGACGGCATAGAACCACACTGGAACAAGATCAGGCCCTTTATCATTGATTCGGCCACCCAGTTTGTTCCCATCAGGCCTACGGGCTATGACATGACGCCCGGCAGCCCCTTTTACCAGGAGGTGATGGAGGTGTATGAAACGGGCAAACAACTGGACGAAGAGAAGAAGGAAATTGCCCAGTTTTGGGACTGCAACCCCTACGTATCCCACCACCAGGGACACGTGATGTTTGCCACCAAAAAAATCACCCCTGGCGGCCACTGGATTGGCATTGTGAAAATTGCCTGCCAGGAGGCCGATGCCGACATGATGAAAACGGCTGAGGCCTACGCCCGCACCGCCATCGCCCTGGCCGATGCATTTATCAGCTGCTGGGACGAGAAGTACCGTTCCAGCCTCATACGGCCCGAAACGGTGATCAACCAGCACATAGATGAGAGCTGGGCCCCCTTGCTGCAAACGCCTCCCTTTCCCGAATACACCAGTGGCCACAGTGTCATTTCCTCTGCGGCTGCCGTAGCCTTAACCGACCTTTTTGGCGAGCCTTTTCACTTCATCGACTCCACCGAAGTGGAGTACGGGCTGCCGCCCAGGGAATTTAACTCTTTCCTGGAAGCCTCTTCCGAAGCGGCAATCAGTCGTTTGTATGGCGGCATTCACTACATGCCTGCCATTCAAAACGGGGTAGATCAGGGTAAAAAGGTGGGCCATTACGTGGTGGCGCATCTCAAAACGCGCAAGGAAGCCGACGTGGCCCAGGGCAACTAAAACAAAACGCAGAGGCAAAGCCTCTGCGCAAAACAATGTACATACGCAAATAAGGGATTCTTCCGGGCCCCGTGAAAAGCTTCACGGGGCTTGTTCGTTATGGTGTCAAAATGATCTTTTGAGTCAGTTGAAGGGTGCCTGCCTGCAGGCGGGCAAGGTACATCCCCGCAGCCTGGCCGGTGGGAGTCCACCGCAGGCGATGCCGGCCGGCAGCTTGTACAGGCTGTACCAATTTTTCTACCAGGCGTCCACTGAGGTCGTATAGCCGCAGCTGTACGGGGGCGGGGCTGGCCAGTTCATATTCAAATGTTATGTGGTGGCGAAAGGGATTGGGAAAGGCACTAAGCCCGGCTTGTTCTGGCTGTAAGGCTGCTGCAGCCGAAGTAAGCATATTGTTGATGCCTTTGGGGTTGTAAATGCTCAAGCCTCCATAGAGCTCATCCCGGTTACTGATCCAGTAATTGCCGTAGGCATCAGTGATCACCTTGGCGGGTCTGCCCCGCCGCAGGGAGGAATTGTAGGGCGTAAGCACACTGGTAATGTGGGTGCCATCGTAAAAGCGCAGGCTGGACCCACTCATCAGGATCAGCTGATCCGTGCCGGTTGAGATGCCATCAATGGGAAAATCCACATCTGCAGCAAAAAAACCACTGCCATTAAAGTGAAACAAGCCCGCGTCGGAGTAGATCCAGAGCCGCCCCTGCTGGTCCCTGTTCAGTATAACCTGGGTGGACCGTTCCAGCAACGGTTCGGGATGGGCGTGCCTTCTGAAACTGCTACCGTTGAATACATACAGGCCCGCAGCTCGCTCATCGGCCAACCATACCTGCCCCTCATTGCCCGCCACTATCGCTGCCAGGGGTAAGTTGGGGAAGTTGGAATTGCTGGCGTCAAAGTGGTCCCATTTCTGACCGTTCCAGCGGTAGAGGGTTTTTTGGGCCAGAACCCAAACATTGTTTGCTTCATCCAGTACCATGTCCACCAGCTTTGTTTGGGCATCAAAAAGGTTGCTGGTGTCGTAGGTGTGCCAACTGCCCTGGATAAATGCCGACAATTCGGTGGACGCAGGGTTCAGAATCCAGATGTGTGCTTCGTCCTGAACCAGCATGCGGTCGCCCAGGTAGCGGGGAAGGGGCATCTGGTTCCAGCTCTGGTTTTGGTGAATCAATAGTTTATTTTCACTCAGCACCCATATTTTGTCGTCAGGCGTATGGGCAATGTCCAGGGTGTTGCGCACCTTCATTTCAGAATTTGACAAGTCAAAGCGTTCAAACTGCCCGTCCTTGTAGCGCGTCAGCTCACCCGGAAAGCCGCCCAGCCACAGGTTGCCCTCATCATCCCTGAACAGAGCCCGGTAGGTAGAAAAGGGAATGTTGGAGTTTTCGGGAGTAAGAGGCATGAGCCCCTGTGGGGAGTAGGTATAAACAAAAGCTGTTTCTTCGGTGGGCCGACTGGTAATCCAGTAAGTACCAGATGCATCCTGGTTCATTTCAATCTTGCCCAGGTTGGAGGCCACCAGCTCCCAGTTTTCCCCATTCATGTGGTAGAGGTCTCCGGCTATGCCCATCCATAGTTGCTGCTGGGTATCTTCATAGAGGTGTTGTACCCATACCCTCCCGGCTCCTGCGGCCCGGAGCTCGGCAGTAAAATCTGTCCAGTTTTGGCCATCGAAACGCAGCAACCTGCGGCTGGTGCCCACCCAGATGTGATCCTGATGGTCCACCAATATGGTTTGAACCGAGTCGGGAAGCGGCCCCTCCGGAATGTGGTAGAGGTTCCAGCGGCGGTTGCCGCTGTACTGGATAAGGGCCAGTTTGGACTGGGTAGCCATCCACACACTGCTAAAGTCGGTGCTGGACGAAATAGAAATGACATCGTAGCTGGGAATGACCGAGTTGGTGGTATCAAAATACATCCAGCTGGTATCGGTTATTTCCAGCACCCCCAGGTCGTAAGTTACCACAATGATGACCCCACCATCGCCCAGGCGGGCCAGGCCATGGATCTGCTCCGAAATGGTTACCGGGTGGGTTTTGTCAAAAAATCTCTTTTCGCCTGTTTGCATGTCAAATTTTACAAATCCATCTACCGTGTGTACCCAAAGATTGTTGCCGGTTTGTGCGATGTGCTCAATGCGGTCGTTGGGTGTGAAGTGAAACCACTCATTGCTTTGGCCAAAAACTGCTGTGAAGCTGACCAGCAATAAGAGGATCAGGGCGAATGATGCGTTGACTCTTTTCATGATTTGTTCCTTTAGGTGAGGCTCCTGAAGCTTCGTGAATCTCTGTGGCTGAAAGTTGTATAGCCCAAGTTACGCAATTTTTTAGTTATTCGTTTAAGCTAATTTGAATGAAAAATTAAAAGTCAAACTGTTCATTTGACTTGCTAAACAAGAAGGAAATGTGTTTTTTGTGAAAAAAAATTAGATAAAAGTGAAAAAGGCTAGTCAGGATCTGTTTGAGTTAATTAAATCTCTGACAAAATCAGAAAAACGCTACTTTCACCTCTATGCCAACCGGCATGTGCTGGGCGGAAAAAATAACTACCTGACACTTTTTGAGTATATTGGCAGACTGACCACCTATGATGAGGAGGCGGTGAAGGCGCATTTTGAGGGGCATAAGTTTGTGGACTACTTTTCGGTGGCCAAGCGACAACTGTACCAATACGTGCTGGAGAGCCTGCATGCATTTCATGCGGGCAAGTCGGTGAGCATGCAGGTACATCAGTTGGTTCACCAGGCGGAGGTGCTGCTGCAAAAAGGTCTGCTGCTACAAAGCAGGAAGTTGTTGCGTAAGGCAGAGGCCCGGGCCCGGGCTGCCGAGGCCTATGCAGCCCTGCTGCAGGTATATGCCCTGGAGCGCCGCGTGCTTTCCCGTATGGGGTTGGCCAATGTGCCCGAAGGCCGCATAGCGAAACTGTACCAGCAGGAGCAATACTGCCTGCAGGTGCTGGCCGATGAAAAGGCCTATGCCCACCTGCTGTGGGAGGTGTACCAACTGCATGCCAGGCGTGGGGCTGCCCGCTCCAACAAGGAACTGGACAAACTGGAGCAACTTGCTGCAAACCCTCTGCTGGCCGATGCCGCCAGAGCCCCTACTTTTGCTGCCAGGCTCAATTTTCACCAGATCCATGCCACCCTGTATTTCATGCAGGGGGAGGTGGAGCAGGCCAAGCAACACAACCAGGCCATCATCCAGCATTTTCACCAGCAAAGCAGCCAAATAGCCGAATTGCCCGAACGCTATTTCTCTGCCCTGAAAAACTACCTGGTGGACTGCCTGGTGCAGGGCCAGCATGAAGAAATAGATCAAACCATTGCCTGGATACGCCACCAGATCAAACAGCCTGCCTATAAAAGCATGACGCGCCTCCAGGTCGATATTTTTTGCCTAACCCACACCCTGCAGCTCAATAGCTACATCAACCAGGGGCTGTTTTTGGCCGGAAAAGAACTGCTGCCTGAAGTAGAACGCGGCCTGAAGGCCTACCAGCGCCACATCAAAAAGCAGGACCGCATCACCTTTTACCACCTGCTGGCATACTTTTACTTTGGGATGGACGATTTTAAAAACGCCCTCAAATGGGTCAACCTCATCCTCAACGACAGCGAACGCCAGTTGTTGCAGCACGTCTATGCTTTTGCCCGCCTCTTCAACCTGATGATTCATTTTGAGCTGGGCAATTTCGATATACTGGCCAGCCTGCTACGGGCTTCCAGCCGCTATTTGCAGAAGGTGGATCAGCTCCACGAGATTGAGCAGCTGTTTATCCGCTATTTTCGCAAAATATTAAATGCCCCGGTGAACCGGCACACCCAAATATGGAAGGAATTGCGCCAGGAACTGCTAACCCTCACCCAGCAGCCCCATCACCAGCAGTTGTTGCAGTATTTTAACCTCATCCCCTGGCT
>RFHT01000787.1 GCA_003696835.1 Bacteroidota bacterium | reverse complement strand
GGAGCTGATACCCCGGAAGGTGGGCTTGCAACTGGGACATGGCTTCTTTGCCCAAGTTAAGCTATTTTTCGCTCTTAATTTTTTATGCGATTGCCATAGTTGCCAGCGCTTGTTTTTAGGCCTTGCTGAGGATTTTTCTTATCATTGGGGTTTGAAAGCAGGCCAGGGCCTGCGGGTTTCTTTTTTCTGTCATCTTTTTATCAATTCACCCAACGAAATGCGTTTTATTTACCTGTGGTTTTTTGCACTTATGATGAGTCTGCCGGTCACCGCCCTACAGGCACAAATAGATGAAAGCCAGGCTGGCGCCTGGTACATGTACTTCTGGAATACCACCATAGGAGAAGGCCCCTGGGGCTTCCAGGGCGATGTGCAATACCGCAACTGGAACCTACTGGGCGACCTGGAGCAACTCTTGCTGAGGGGGGGGCTTACCTACCAGCCAAAAGGTACTTCCGTAACCCTCACCCTGGGATACGGTTTTGTGCGTACCGAGGCCTTTGGCAAGGACAAAAGCGGCGTAGTGGAAAGCCGCATCTACCAGGAAGCCCTGCTGCCCCAGCAGTTGGGCAGCAGGCTGTACCTCAAGCATCGCTTTCGCTATGAACAGCGTTTTGTGGAAAACCAGGACTTCCGCACCCGCTACCGCTACAACCTCTTTATCACCCTGCCCCTCAACCAGGCCGATCTGGGCAAAGGCGCCCTCTACCTGGCCCTCTACAATGAGTTGTTCATCAACGGGCAGCGAAAAATCGGCGACGGAAGAGAGGTGGAAATTTTTGACCGCAACCGCGCCTACGTGGCGCTGGGCTTCAGCCTGGCCGATGCCCTGAAAGTGCAGGCCGGCTTTATGCAGCAAACCACCGACAACTGGAGCAAGGGCCAGTTGCAGCTGAGCCTGCACCACACTTTCTGAGCAAGCACAGCGCCCATGTCAAAGCGAGCATCCCATATCTGGTGGGGTAGCATACTGCTGATCCACCTGCTTTTTCTGGGCTACCAGCTGGTGCACCAGCGCCTCTACCTCAAAGACTCCGGGGAGTACCTGCAGGCAGCCGATAACCTGATGCATGCTGCCACCCTTTACAGCGGCGACCTGTCTGAGCCCCTGCGCTACGACCATTACAGCAAGCGGCCGCCGGTGTATCCGCTTTTCATTGGCCTCATTCGTACCCTCTTCGGACAGGATATTTGGATTGCCGTCTTCCAAACGGGACTGAGCTTGCTCAATTTTTGGCTGCTGCAGCGGCTGCTCGCCTTCCTGGGCCTGTGGAGTGGCAAATGCCTGTGGCTGCTCCCCTTTGTGCTGCTGTACCCGGCCCAGTACATCTATGCCAACCTGGTGATGACGGAAATCCTCTTTCAAAGCCTGCTGCTGGCCGCTCTGCTAATGCTGCTCAAAGCCCAAAAATCGAAACAAAGCGGGCCTGTGTGGGGGTACACCCTGCTGCTGGTGATGGCCATGTTTACCAAGCCGGTGATGCACCTCTTTGTATGGCCCCACCTGCTGCTGCTGCTCTATGCTGCCTGGAAATGGAAAAAAACCAGCCTGCTGCTGCCTGCCCTGCTGCCTTTGATGCTCAGTCTGGGCTTTCAGTACCGCAACCAGCTGCGCACGGGCCACTTTCATTTTTCCAGTATCCAAAACAAAAGCCTGTTGCAATACACCACCTATCACCTGCTGCTGCGGCAGCAGGGTCCCGAGCAGGCCCGCATCACAACCGATAGCATTCAGAGCCTGGCCAATGCCCAGCCCACCTTTGCCCAAAGCGAAGGGCTGATCCAGCGCGCCTGTGTGCAGTTGATTGGCCGGCACTTGCCGGCCTACCTCGGCCTGCACCTCAGAGGCATGCTCAATTTTTTCCTGGACCCCGGGCGTTTTGACCTCTACCATTTCTTCGGGCTTTCCCACGAGCAGGAAGCCGGGCTGCTGTACCATTTCGGGCAGCAAGGTTACCGGGGGGTGTGGAAGTACCTCAGCCAGCAGCCGGCAGGGGTGCTGCTGCTCTTGCTGCTGGTGGCCACCCTCAATGGGCTCAAACTGCTGGCCCTGCTGTGGTTTCCCTTCAACAAACAACTGAGCAGGGCGCAGAAGGTCCTGATCCTGCTGTTGCTGCTCTACCTGGCCGGCCTCACCGGCATCAACGGCGCTTCCCGTTTTGCCGTGCCGGTATTTCCCCTCATGCTGCTGGTGCTGGCCGCCGCTATTCATGCGTTTCCCATCCCTATTTCTATGGGGTTCAGTAGGCTCACCAGCCTGAGGCAAAAGTAAAGCAGGTACCCGTTTTTTGGATAATCTTTGTTGACCGGTTTTGCGAATAGCTGTATCATTAGGAAGTACAATAGAATAAACTTTTTTTCATTCATTACCATCCAAAAACACCATGAACGTAGCCGTTTTTAGCAGCCATGCCTTTGAGCTTCCCTTTTTGGAGCGTGCCAACCAGGGGCGGCATACCCTGCGCCTGCTGGAGCCCAGGCTGAGCGAACAAACCGCCATGCTGGCGCGGGACTGTCAGGCGGTGAGCATATTTGTCACCGACCGGGCTTCGCGTGCCACTCTGGAAATCCTTCACCAACAAGGCGTACAATACCTGACCCTGCGCTCGGCGGGTTTCAACCACGTGGACCTGGAGGCCGCCAGGGCCCTGGGCTTCCGCATGGCCAGGGTGCCGGCCTATTCGCCATATTCGATAGCCGAGCACACCGTGGCCCTCATGCTGGCCCTCAACCGCAAACTCGTACGGGCTCACAACCGCGTGCGCGAGCTCAACTTTTCCCTCAACGGCCTTATGGGCTTCGATATGCACGGCAAAACCGTCGGCGTAATCGGTACGGGCAAAATTGGGGCCGCTGTGGTGCGCATCCTCCACGGCTTTGGCTGCCGCATACTGGCACAAGACCTCTACGAAGACCCCGGGCTCAAAGCGGACTGCCAGGTGACCTATACCGACTGCGATACCCTGTGCCGGGAATCCGATATCATCACCCTGCACGTGCCCCTTACGCCCGAAACCCATTACCTCATCAATCAGCAGCGAATCGCCAACATGAAACAGGGGGTGATGCTCATCAATACCAGCCGGGGTGCACTGGTAAATACAGCCGCTGTTATTGCAGGGCTAAAATCCAGAAAGATCGGCTACTTCGGTATGGATGTGTATGAGGAAGAGGAAGGGCTGTTTTTTGAAGACCACTCCGAAGACATACTCATGGACGACAAAATCGCCCGGCTGATGACCTTTAACAATGTGCTCATCACCAGCCACCAGGCATTCCTCACCGATACCGCCCTGACCAACATAGCCGAAACGACGGTGTATAACCTGGATTGTTTTGAGAAAGGGGTGGAGTGTGAAAATGAAATACTAATTTAAGCTCCATGATGAGTGCCGACTTTAGTACGTTGGGCATTGCCCTGGGCCTGGGCCTGCTGGTGGGCCTGCAGCGGGAACGGCTGCACTCCCGCATTGCGGGCATACGCACCTTTACCCTCATCACCCTTTTCGGCTCCGTTTCTGCCATGATTGCCCGCCAATTTGAGCAGGATTGGGTCATCGCCGCTGGGGGCCTGTCTATTGCGATCCTCTTTGGCATTGCCAATTTTCTCAAAAAAGATGAACCCCAACCCGACATTGGCCAAACCACCGAAATAGCCGCTTTGCTGATGTATGCCATAGGCGCCTACCTGGTATTTGGCAGCCATACAGTGGGCATCGTCATGGGGGCTGTGGTGGCCCTGCTGCTTTACCTCAAGGCCTACCTGGGCAAAATCGTCGAGCGCCTGGGAGAAAAAGACATACGGGCCATTATGCTGTTTGTGGCCATTTCGTTGGTGATTTTACCCCTGCTTCCCGACAAGAACTTTGGGCCTTACCAGGTGCTCAACCTCAGGGAAATCTGGCTCATGGTGGTGCTGATCGTAGGCATCAGCATAGCGGGCTACTTTGCCTACAAATGGCTGGGAACGACCATGGGCACCGGCCTCAATGGCATATTGGGCGGCCTCATTTCCAGCACGGCCACCACGGTAACCTGGGCTCGCCAGGCCCGCCAATCGGAGGGCTTTGCCAGCATGGCCGCCTTTGTGATCATGGCTGCCTCTACGGTGGCGGTCTTGCGGGTGTTGCTGGAGGTGGCCGTCGTGGCTCCTGCCCACCTCCGGGTGGTGGCCCCTCCGCTGTTGATCCTGGCCCTGCTGATGTCCTTCATTTCGCTGCTGCTATTTTATTACAACAAAAACCAGGATGCCTATATACCCGAACCCCAAAACCCCGCCCAGTTTAAAACTGCTGTGGTGTTTGCCCTGATCTATGCCCTCATTTTGCTGGCCATTGCCTTTGTCAAACAGCAGTTTGGCCAACAGGGGCTTTACCTGCTGGCGCTTATCAGCGGCCTTACCGATATGGACGCCATCACCCTCTCCCTTTCCAATATGATGACCGACCGCCAGCTTGAAGCTTCCCTGGGCTGGCGCCTGATCGTGCTGGCTACCCTGGCCAATCTGGCCTTCAAAGGAGGCATTGCCCTGAGCCTGGGCAGTAAAAAATTGACCCGCCTGCTGCTGCCAGCCTTTGGTCTGGCCCTGCTGGGCGGGGGGCTGATACTGTGGTTGTGGAAATAAATGTTCTTTGTAACTATTCAGCATATACCTGCTGTAAAAAAGGGGGAATACCCCAATAGTGCCTTCATGGACCATGCATACATGAAACTTTGTTTTTGTCAACCACCCCCCGGCCCCTCCTTATCCCTGCCACG
>RFHT01000786.1 GCA_003696835.1 Bacteroidota bacterium | reverse complement strand
TGATGGAAGCGGGTAAGTGCTTATTTTTCCCTAACTTCATCTGCATAATTCGGAACGGAGCAAAGCCGATCACTCAACCATCCTCATTTTTTCAAAAAAAAAATAAACATCATGATACTGTTTGAGACCAAACGGCTGTATGTGAGGGAGTTAGTGATGGAAGACTGGCCTGCATTTCACCAAATGCAAAGCAATCCCCGGGTGATGCGCTATACTGGCACGGCCCCCATGACGGAGGCCGAAAGCCGCAAAGACCTGCAGGCCGTCATACAAGCCTACAGCCAGGAAAACAATACTTTTTGGGTGTGGGCAGCACTGAGAAAAGAAGACCATGCAATGGCAGGCACCTGCGCCCTGGTACAAAATGAAGAGGGCGAGCAGGAAATTGGTTACCGCCTGCTGGAAACATACTGGGGCAATGGCTACGGCCTGGAAATGACCCGGGGGCTGGTTGCCTACGCCCTCAACGAGCTACAGCTACCTGTATTGGTGGCCTATGTGGACACCCGCAACTTGCCCTCTATACGCATACTGGAAGGCAGCGGCTTTCGCCTGCTCAGGGAGTTTTACAACCAGGCGGAAGGGTGCACCGACCGGCTTTACCGGGTGACAAGGAGCAGCGGGTTGGATTAGCTGCCCTTCACCCAACTTCAGGCAACGATTACTTGCTGTTCTCAAATTCCTCAAACACTGCCCCAGTCGGCTTAGTACCGTGTAAATTAAATAAGCTTAGATGTTATTTTGTTATGCTTATGTTCTTTTTTGCCGAAAAAAAGAACATAAAATCGGCCACCAGCCAAGCAAGGCCTGCGCAAGTCCGTCCGCGCGTGATCGTGGACTCAACCCGCCTGCATATCACCTAGCTCGATTGATGCAAAGTTACTTCGCTTATCGCTTTAAGTGCTTTCCTCTGTGGCCTACCTCTGTGGCCAACCCGCCAGGCCCCTGCCTCAGGACTTCATATATCCGGATTTTTCGTTTACTTGCAAATATTCACCCAGCAACACCTCATTAACCTGCCAAACTATGTTAGCCTCCCTCAAAGAACTTGCTTTGGAGCCATTGCTCAACCGGGAATTTTATCCTTCGCCTGCCGCCTGGGAAGACGAAGTGCTGTACTTTCTCATGCTCGACCGTTTTTCCGACGGCAAGGAAAAGGGCTACCTCAACCATGAGGGCCAGCCCGTAAACGGCGGCAGCACGCCCATGTTCACTCCCGCCGACCGGGGCAACGCTACCCGTACCCCCGCCCAGCGCCAGGCCTGGTTTGAGGCCGGGGGCCGCTTTGCCGGCGGCACCCTCAGAGGGCTGGAGTCCAAAATCGGCTACCTGCGCAGAATGGGCATTACCGCCCTGTGGATCAGCCCCATTTTCCGGCAGTCGCCCTGGGCCGAGTCCTACCACGGCTATGGCATACAGAACTTTCTGGATGTAGATCCCCGCTTTGGTACCCGTGAAGACCTGGTACAGTTGGTCAATACGGCCCACCAGCACGGCATACGGGTCATCCTGGACATCATCCTCAACCACAGCGGCGATGTATTCGCCTACCGCGAAGAGGATTTCCGCTGCGAAGGAAAGGCCCCTGACGGCACCCCCTATCGCTATCCCTGCTGGCAGGCCGATGGCTTTGAATACGGCGTAAAAGGCTGGCGGGATGCCACAGGCGCCCCGACCATCCCCTTTGGGCCGCCCGTGTCGCGCCAGCACTTTCCCGGCGGAGCCATCTGGCCTGAAGAGTTTCAGGCAGCCGAAACCTTCTCCCGAAGGGGCGAAATCAACAACTGGGACTACGATCCCGAATACCGGGAGGGCGATTTTTTTTCGCTCAAGGACATCAAACTGGGAAGTGGCGCTGTGGACGAGTTCCGGCCTTCAGCTGCCCTGATGAACCTGGGAAAAGTCTATTCCTACTGGATTGCCCTGGCCGATATAGATGGGTTTCGCGTGGATACGGTCAAACACATGGACGATGGCGCCAGCCGCATTTTCACCTCCATTATTCACGAATTTGCCGAGCGCATCGGTAAGGATAATTTTTACCTCATTGGCGAAATTACCGGTGGCAGGCAGCACGCCTTCAATACCCTGGAAACCATTGGCATGGACGCAGCCCTGGGCATTAACGAGATTCCCGACAAGCTGGAATACCTCGTCAAGGGTTTTCGCGATCCGCAGCAATATTTCAGCCTTTTCCGCAACTCCATGTTGGTGCAAAAAAACTCCCATGTGTGGTTTCGCAACCGGGTGGTGACCACCTTCGACGACCACGACCAGGTGCGCAAGGGCAACAACAAGGCCCGTTTTTGCTACGATGAACCCGGGCAGGCCGACAACCACCTGGCCATGCTCAACGTACTGGCTCTGATGGTTTGCTCCCTGGGCATACCCTGCATATACTACGGCTCTGAGCAGTGCTTTGATGGCCACGGCGACAACGACCGCTACCTGCGCGAATGCATGTTTGGAGGTGAATTTGGTGCCTTTGAAAGCCGAAACCGACATTTTTTTGATGAAAACACCTTCGTTTACCAGGAACTGGCCAAAGTACTGGCCATCAGGAGGCAGCATATCCCCCTGCGCCGGGGGCGACAGTACCTGCGCGAAATTTCGGGCGATGGGCTGCACTTCGGGCTTCCGCGTAAAATGGGCGACAGGATGAAGTCGGTGGTGGCCTGGTCGCGCATCCACAGCCAGCAGGAAGTGTTGTTGGCCATCAATACCGACTACCACCAGCCCACCACTGCCTGGGTAACCATTGACAACGGCCTGCACCAGCAAGGAGAAAAGCTGCGCTGCCTCTACTCCCGTGATGCTGCACAGATCGGCAGCCAGCTAGCTGTCGAAGCCCGCAACGGCAAGGCGGTGCGCTTGCAGGTGCCTGCGGCGGGCTTTGTGATCTATGAGTAGGGGGCTGCCTACCGCGCAGCGGGAGCTCTCTGGTACCCAATCCGCAGGAGATGCTTTGAATCTGGTGTAATGCACTCATTTTCAATAACTTGTATTAACCACCCCCAACTCCTCCACGAAAAGGAGGAGAGTTTCCCGGGGCAGGCGGCGCAGCCGCCTGCCCCCGCTTCACTTCCCCTCCGGGTCATGGACGGCATGGCCCCGTAGGGGCCTAAATATGGGTAGCGCCATCCAAGCCATGTTCCGTACCTACGGCACGGGTCCCCTGTTTTGGTCGGCGTGCTACCGATATGTGACCCCTAACGGGGTCATGGGCGGCATGGCCCCGTTAGGGGCCCAAATATGGGTAGCACGAAGTGCCCACAGAGTTTTTTCGTGCCGTAGGTACGAAACCTGCTGCGGTTGGGAAATTCC